>CAJYCI010000039.1 GCA_913428515.1 uncultured Gammaproteobacteria bacterium
TGGGCGGAAAATCGACCTACATGAGGCAAATCGCAAGCATTTGTGTGCTCGCGCATATAGGAAGTTACGTGCCTGCGGAAGCCGCCTTGATAGGATCAATCGATAAGATCTTTACTCGGATAGGAGCCTCTGATGATCTCGCAGGTGGCCAGTCCACGTTCATGGTGGAAATGACTGAAACCGCTTTCATCTTAAAAAACGCCACTGAAAAATCGCTTGTACTCTTAGACGAAATCGGCCGAGGAACCTCTACCCTGGATGGGCTCTCCTTAGCATGGGCAGTAGCCATCGCTATGGTAAGCAAAATAAGAGCTCTAACGCTTTTCGCAACCCATTACTTTGAATTGACCAGCCTTCCAGAAAATCATCCGCAAAGTAAAAACGTCCATCTATCTGCAAAAGAGTACGACGACAAAATTGCATTCATGTATCGGATAAAAGAAGGTGCCGCGAATCAGAGCTACGGAGTTCAAGTAGCTCAACTAGCAGGAGTGCCCAGTTACGTCGTTAACTCAGCAAAAGAAAAACTCGCACAAATCGAAATCGCAGATAGCGGATTAAAACACAACCCTAACCAAATAGATTTTTTAACAATGGACCAAGACACCGAAATCGAAAAAATAGTCCGCAGCTTAGATCTAGATATTGTTTCTCCCAGGGAAGCGTTAGAGATCTTGTACAATTTACAAAAAAAATTAGCGTAATCAAGTTGGATTGTGCCTACAGAAAAAACTGCTAAAATGTTGTCCAGCGATGTATCCACCGAGGTATTAAAATGACTTTTGTTGTGAGCGAACCGTGCATTAAATGCAAGCACACCGATTGTGTGGAGGTTTGTCCCGTCGACGCATTCTACGAAGGCCCAAACTTTTTGGTAATCAATCCAGACGAATGCATAGATTGCGCGCTATGCGAACCAGAATGTCCCGTGGACGCAATTTTTTCTGAAGACGAGTTACCCGAGGATCAGCAAGAATACCTTGAGCTTAACGCACAATTGAGCGAGAAATGGGAAAACATTACAGAGAGTACAGATCCGATGCCGGACCATGAAGAATGGGCGGAAGTAAAAAATAAAAGAGAACACTTGGAAGAAGATTAGTTAGAATCGAGGAGCTTTTTTAATCAGATCTTAAGGAACTATCACCCCTACCTTTTCGGTAAAAACCTTAAAGGATTCATTGGCTTGCCGTCTCGCCTTATCTCAAAGTGAAGCAACTCTTCGCCAGAAGCTGACCTTCCAACTTTAGAAATCACCGATCCCTTTGAAACTGCGTCTCCCTCCTTAACTAAAATTACCTCATTATTCCCGTAAGCAGATAGATAATCGCCATCGTGCTTTAGGATAACCAACTTCCCGTAGCCCCGTAAATTACCACCCGCATAAACCACATTACCATCAGCCGCGGCAAATACCGATGAGCCTTTTTTACCAGCGATGTCTATGCCCTTATTCATGGGCTGTGATAATGAAAATTTATTTAAAACCTCTCCCCTGAGCGGCCAGCTCCATTTAACTGATGCTTTTCGACGTTTTTTCAAAAGCTTAGTTTTTTTCTTCCCAGCTTTTTTTAGCGAAGCATCGCTATTGGGGCCAGAATCAGATAAAGGTGCAAAAGACACATTTTTCAGGCTTAATTTTTGGTCGAGATAAATTGTGTAAGGAGGTCTTATTCCATTTATCTTAGCTAGGCTTTTGTAGTCGATCCCATATCGAAACGCTATGGAATAAAGAGTATCTCCTTTCTGAACAACGTAGGATCCCTTAGTTATTTTACTTTTATAGCCAGGCTCGAGTCCCACGCAACCAGCTAAGCCTATGAGACACCACATCAATATTGGCGCTCTTACTAATTTATTTAGGATCTTCACAAGATGAATCCTGAGTCAAAACATATCGATTGAAAAAGGAAAGAAAAACGAAACCAAAAGCGAAAGCAAATAGAGCAAGACCGAATTCCGGATCTGACCCAGTGTACTCGCTATAAATTAGGGGGGAGACCGGATTCTGAGCCAATGAAAATTGAGTCCCGTCATCAGCAAGCAGATACGAGGTGGTTATCTGCCAGGGCCACAAAGAAGTCAAAGAACCTAAGATTAAGCCCATAAGAAAAGCAAAGGTAAGTTGGGAGAACTTACTGAACAGCACTCGTATTAAATTAGAAAAAAGATAAAGACCCAAAATGCCCCCTAACGCCAACCAAATTAGGAGAGAGTCAATTTCAGTTATTGCCCTTATAACTAGGGGATAAACACCAAGAATCAAAAGCATAAGACTTCCTGATATACCAGGTAAAATCCATGCGACAGTGGCAATCATTCCAGCAAGAAAAAAACTGATCGGAGTAAAACCCAAGAAGTGTGCGAGGGGCCAACTTATTAGTGTTTGTCCAACAACAACACCAATCACGGTCATAATAGTCACTCTCAAACTCAATCTTCCAATTTTTTTTGAAAGCATAAAAATTGCAAAGATAATTAACCCAAAGAAAAAGGAGAATGTAGCTACCTTCTCTTGTATCAGAAGATACTCAATGACATTTGCAAAAATAAGTATCGAAAAGATCATTGACCCAAAAAGCGTGACCATAAAAGAAAGGTCATATTCTTTCCACCAACGTGCTACCCCTAACCCAAAGATATTGGTGAAAGCCGCTGGGCTTAGGTGTGAGATGTTATAAAGCAAACGGTTATATATCCCCGTAATAAAAGCAACGGTGCCTCCCGAAATGCCAGGCACCAACTCCGTTAAACCCATAAGCAATCCGATAAGGACGATTCTTAATTCCATATCGACCGAGTTTACGACGTCCCAGCGAGAAGAGGAACAAATTTAACGGGTTCCATGACTGTCTTCTGAAACTCAGTACCTGTTTTTTTAAAAAGAACCAATTCCTGGTTATCGCCATCACCAACAGGAGCGAGAACACTGCCATCATCCGCAAGTTGATTGAGCAGGGACTCGGGGACGGTCCTAGGAGACGCTGTAATAATTATTGAGTCAAAAGGAGCTTGGTTCTCCCATCCCAAGCCGCCATCAGCATGCTTAAAGGAGATATTTCGATAACCAATGTCTCCCAGTATTCTCCGGGCTCTTTTAACAAGCCCGGATATTCTCTCTACACTGAAAACTTTCTCAACGAGCTCAGCAAGAACGGCTGTTTGGTAGCCTGACCCGGTGCCAATCTCTAGTATCTTTTTTTTCGGCGGGCCAGAAAGAAGTGTTTCTGTCATTTTTGCGACAACGTAAGGTTGGGATATGGTCTGATTAAAACCTATCGGCAGCGACGTATCTTCATAAGCTCTGTGCGCGAGAGCTTCATCAACAAATAAGTGCCTCGGGATTTCGTTGATAACATCGAGCACTTTTTCATTAGAAATTCCTTGCTCGCGAAGACGAGCAACGAGCCGATTCCGAGTTCTTCGCGAGGTCATACCAAGACCTTCTTTTTTTTGTTTTACATCCAAGCCACGACTCCTTTGCACTCTTTTCCAATGACGAAGTAATCGTCTTTCTTTAGCATGGATTCTAAAGCGTACTGACGCTTCGGGATCTTATAGTTTGTTGCGAGCAAAACCTCAGTTCTCCGGAAGAATATACAAGATTTCGCCATCTTGAATCATCCCTAAATCAGATCTGGCAATAGCCTCTATTGCCTGAGTATGCTCCTTTAGATTTGCTATTTCTGCCTGCAAGGAAGCGTTTCTAAATTCTTTTTCTACGTTCTCTTTTTTTTCTTGTTGGGTCTTGCTTTCCAAAAAATGGATATGTCCTCTGCTGCCCTCGCCAATCCAAAGCCGATACTGCAGTCCCATAATGCAAAAAGACAAGACAATCACCACTAGCCTATAACCAAAACCCATCACGCACTGAATCCATTCAAACCAAAAGGAGCAGAGCTATACTCTTCTATTCGGATAAGTCTATTGTACTTCGCTATTCTGTCAGATCGAGAAAGAGAACCTGTCTTGATCTGACCGGCGCCCGTCGCCACTGAAAGGTCGGCAATAAACGTATCTTCCGTTTCACCCGATCTATGAGAAATTACCGTTCCGTATCCCGCATCCTTTGCGATCGAGATCGCTTCTAGTGTCTCTGTCAGAGTTCCAATTTGGTTGGGCTTAATTAAGATAGTATTGGCTATCCCTTGCTCAACGCCATATCGCAAAAGACTAGGGTTCGTTACGAAAAGATCATCTCCGACGAGCTGAATATGGCCAAGCTTTTGAGTCAGTAGTTTCCAGCCCGCCCAATCTTCCTCGCCCATTCCATCCTCTATAGATCCTATAGGGTGTCTCTCTGAGAGACCGTAAAGATAATCAGCAAATTCTGATGAGTTATATACTTCGCCTTCCATCTTATAAAAATCTGACTCGAAAAACTCAGTGGCTGCACAATCGAGCGCAATATGAACATCTTTGCCAGGAACATAGCCCGTTTTTTCGATTGCCTCCAAAATAACTGCGATAGCAGCTTCACTGCTTGGCAAGTTGGGAGCAAAACCTCCCTCGTCTCCTACTGTCGTTTGTAGTTTTTTTTGCTGAAGAACTTTTTTAAGAGAGTAAAAAATCTCAGCGCCACACCTCAGCGCGTCGGAAAAACTTTGAGCACCTGACGGTTGAATCATAAACTCCTGGATGTCTATGTTATTGTCCGCATGCTCTCCCCCATTTATAATGTTCATCATAGGCACTGGCATTACGAGATTCTCTTTGCAAACACTGAGTTGAGCCAAACGTTCATATAACTCAAGACCCATTCTTTTAGCGGAAGCTGCTGCTAGAGCTAGAGAAACAGCGAGTATGGCATTCGCTCCAAGCATTGATTTGTTTTCAGTTCCGTCGAGTTCACACATAATTCTGTCTACGAGTTCTTGATCAAGTCCGTTCAGACCCAAAAGTGATGGTCGGATTTTGGAATTAATATTTCCAACGGCTTTAAGAACTCCTTTTCCAAAGTATCTGTTCTTGTCTCCATCTCTTAACTCAATTGCTTCTTTCGAACCAGTAGATGCTCCCGAGGGCACGCAAGCTCGCCCTTTAACAACTTTATCTATTTCAATCTCTGCCTCGAGCGTAGGGTTGCCCCTCGAATCTAATATTTCTCTTGCATGTATTCCCGTAATTTCCATAACTATCTATATGTCTCCTGACGCTATCTTATCTTTAACTATTAGATCGAGTTCTTGAAGAGTTCCTAAAAGCTTCCTCATATCCTGCATAGGCCAACTATTGGGACCGTCACTCTTTGCTTGTTCAGGATCTGGATGAGTTTCTAAAAAAAGACCATGAACCCCGGCTGCAATCGCTGCACGGCTGAGTACCGGCACCATTCCCCTTTCACCACCGGACGAGCCACCTCTACCACCGGGGAATTGAACACTATGAGTTGCATCAAAAACAACGGGGCAACCCGTTTCTTTCAAAATTGGTAGAGCTCTCATATCTGAAACTAAATTGTTGTATCCGAAACTGACCCCTCTCTCACAAACTAAAATATTGGGATTCCCCACTGCCCTCGCTTTTTCAACGACGTTTTTCATATCTGATGGCGCGAGAAACTGGCCTTTTTTGATATTGATCGGCAACCCAGTGCTGGCAACTCGTTGGATATAATTAGTCTGGCGACATAGAAAGGCTGGAGTCTGCAAAACAGACACTACATCTTTTACTTCGTCTAGCGGAGTATCTTCGTGCACATCAGTTAAGGTAGGGACACCCACCTCGACTTTCACTTTCTCCAATATTCGCAATCCCTCTTCGATCCCCAAGCCTCTGAAACTTTCGTGAGAGCTTCGGTTAGCTTTGTCAAACGAAGATTTAAAGATCAGAGGGATTTTGAGGTCGTCACACACTGCTTTAAGATAGGACGAAGTTTCCATTGCCAATTCTTCCGATTCCAGAACACATGGGCCCGATATCAAAAAAAAAGGGCTGCTATCAGTTACTTCATATCCACAGAGATGCATTAATATTTCCTCGTATCAAGAAAGCAATAGTTTTCACTTTCCAGTTTGGCAAATAAGAGCAGCCTCGATAAAACTCGTAAATAACGGATGTCCATCTCTCGGAGAGGAAGTGAACTCAGGATGGAACTGGCTGGCAACAAACCAAGGATGGTCCTTATACTCTATGATTTCTACCAAAGATTTATCTGCACTCCTACCCGCAACTTTTAAACCTGCCTCCTCTAGAATCGCTATATAATTGTTGTTAACTTCATAACGATGTCTATGCCGTTCCCAAATCTCCTGCTTTTTATAAATCTGAAACGCCTTTGAGTCCTTCTCAAGATGACAGGACTGCGCTCCCATTCGCATAGTGCCTCCCAAGTCCGAGTTTTTATCTCGCTCATTTTTCATACCGTCTTGACCAGTCCATTCGGTAACTAAACCAATTACGGGATAGGGGGTTTCTGAATTATTTTCCGTAGTGTCAGCTCTACTTAAATTCG
The DNA here is from genome assembly GCA_913428515.1 of uncultured Gammaproteobacteria bacterium. Lineage (GTDB taxonomy): Bacteria > Pseudomonadota > Gammaproteobacteria > Pseudomonadales > Azotimanducaceae > UBA9659. The sequence continues at coordinate 6,455 of CAJYCI010000039.1, forward strand.
CTTTATTTCTGGCAATATCCACAACCGCCGCGTGAAGACCATAGCAAATACCGAGGTAAGGGATATTCTTTTCCCGGGCGAATCCGGCCGCCATAACCTTCCCCTCAAAACCCCTCTCACCGAAGCCGCCAGGAACAAGAATAGCGTCAGCATCTTCTAGTACGCTAACCCCATCGGCTTCAATAATTACTGAGTCTATGAAATCTACGTCTACATGGGTAAGGGTACGGATGCCAGCGTGGATCAGAGCCTCGTTCAAAGACTTGTAGGCGTCGGAGAGATCCATATACTTACCAACCATCTTTAACTTTACTATATTCTTTGCACTGAGTTGGTTCTGCACCACGCTTTTCCAGTCATCAAGATCTGCAAGCTGGGCATCTAGACCAAATTTCTCCAGAATGATCTGGTCTAGCCCTTCGTCATTCAACATCACTGGTATCTTATAAATAGTGTCTGCATCAGTCAGGGGAATCACAGCGCTTGGCTCTACATTTGTAAAAAGAGCGATTTTTTCAATAGCGCTTTTTGGAATTTCATGATCGGATCGCACGACTAGAATATCTGGTTGTAGCCCTATCGATCGGAGTTCTTTGACAGAGTGTTGCGTGGGTTTGGTCTTGGTTTCGCCTGCGGTCGCAATAAACGGAACCAGAGTCAAGTGCATCAATAACGCGCGAGTGCTCCCCAACTCAAATTTCAGCTGCCGAGCCGCCTCCAAAAAAGGTTGGGATTCAATATCGCCAACTGTCCCTCCTATTTCTACCAGAGTAACATCGAAGCCTTGGCTAGCTTCAATAATTCTTAGTTTTATTTCGTCAGTAATATGGGGGATAACTTGTATAGTTGCTCCAAGGTAATCTCCTCTTCTTTCCTTAGCGATCACATCGGCATATATCCTCCCAGTAGTAAAATTATTGTTTCTGGTTAGATTGTTGCATGATTTAACAAACCGTTCGTAGTGCCCCAGATCAAGGTCCGTCTCGGTTCCATCAGCCGTTACGTAGACCTCCCCATGTTGAAGCGGACTCATAGTGCCCGGATCGACGTTAATATAGGGATCAAGTTTTAGCATTGTTACTTTTAAACCACGCGCTTCCAGCACGGCTCCCAGCGAAGCCGCAGCGATGCCCTTTCCTAGAGAAGATACGACTCCACCTGTAACAAATATGTACCGCGACATGCACTTTCCATCTTCTTATGGGATGATCGAATAATGATCAAGATGGGTTTAGAGGGTAGCACGCATGGCTATTGCCCACAACGAATTTAACCAACTGAAAACAAAGTCTCACAAAAACCGGTCTTTCAAGACAAAGTCAATATGAAAGCCCTCAGAATCAGGACTTGCCATCCAACCATCGGCTACCAACATAGGTATATCCCACCCCGACATTGCGCTCAAAGCTACCAATTCATCGTCTGCATAAATAAGGGGCAGTCTTGAGCGATGCCAGGGGGGAACCTTTAACTCCTGCAACAGCTTCTTGAGACTTCTGTTTCTACGAAACTTAAAAATCTCACCCCCCTTGCGAAACCTCACATGGTACTCTTGTCGTGACTCTAGCCCCTGACCCAACACTAATTTCCTAGAGATTTGCCCATCTGCGACATTGTTCTGAGCCTTCAAGAGCAACGAAGTATCTTCGCAGAACTCTGGGATTTTTTTTCCAATATACAAATGCCCTTTGAAACTTTTGAAAGTTAACCAAGAAAAGGTCATGTCGATTCCGGATTCAGACGAAATTCTTCCCGCAAGCTCTAACAAGAAAGCCTTCTTCGGTATTGGAGCCCCCAAGTCTAGCAACCAAAAAATAAGAAGACTAAGCAGTTTTTCTTTTTCTAGACTTTTTAAACCTGCTAATTCTATAGAGTCTTTCTTTGTTTGCAGCGTTAACAACTTCTCTTTCGCTTGTGCACCCAGCTCCAAGCGCAACGAGCTATCGCTTTCTAACTTATTAAGAACTGAAATCTCAGCATTGACGAACCGGTTCTTGATAACTGGGACTATATTATGACGAATATAATTTCGGTCGAAAGTATCGTCTAGATTTGTGGGATCCTCTATCCACTTCAAATGATTCTCGCTCGCATAATTCAAGATCTGCATCTTCGTTACAGTAAGCATCGGCCGGTATAAAGTGGCCACACCTATTGCGCGTTCTCTCGGCATTCCATTTAAACCAAAACCACCCCCGCCGCGGAACAACTTAAACAGCGCAGTCTCAAGCTGATCTCCGGAGTGATGAGCCAGCAATAAAAGATCTTTGGGGCCAAGGAACTTTTTGAATGCCTCGTACCGGGCTTTCCTAGCCGCGGCCTCTAAACCCTTGCGCGCCTGCACACTAACCTCAGCCAAAAGACATTTAATAGGGTAGGAATCAGCAAACTTAACGCAAAATAATTGAGCCTCTTCAGATTTTTCATTCAAACCATGATTCACATGAATTGCAAAAATCGGCTTACTGCAATTTTTATGGACCAGGTCAAGCATGACTGCAGAATCAACGCCACCACTAAGCCCTATAAAAATTTTGTGGTACTTTGGATCATTAATCTTTTCTATAGATACCCTATCCAACACGCCAAGAACCTGCTTATGTGTAATTTAGATTAACTGCATCTGGACCGAATTTTTTTCTCAATACTTCAAGCAGAGAGTCTTCCAAGCTGACGTTCCAGGTTTTTCCAAGGACGACTTCGCCTATAGCTCCTTCTAGAGATAACCTTAACCGCACTGGGCAACCCTCTTCAGAACTTAATCTATATTCAGATAAAACATCCTTCAAATCACCGATAGAACAACTCGAGCTCTTGCCGTCTCCAATATCTAACCTCAAAAGCCTAGCGAAACGGTTTCGCAACTCCTGCACAGTCATAAGCTCAGATCCTCTTACTCGCAGGCCTCCAGAAAAAGAATCTTCAGAGACTGTTCCCTTTATAAAGACAATATTATCTTGATCGATTTTTTCACTGCTGTTCATAAAAAGATCAGAGAAAATAGAGATTTCGGTTCTACCAGTCTTGTCATCAAGCACTAAAAATGCCTGGGTCTCACCTCTTCTATTCTTAGTAATTCTTTTTTCCGTTATCTGTCCCCCGATAACAACTTCAGTGTTTTTAGCACGCAGATCACAAATTTTTGAGCTCACACAGGTCAAGAACTCCTCTTTGTACTGATCAACCAAATGACCACTCAAAAACAGCCCCAAACTTTCTTTCTCTTTCTCGAGACGAGTTTTCAATGAAATTGAATTTTTCACATCCTCGGGATCCAGAACATAAAGAGCCCTGCCGCTTGAGGTATCGTCGCTGGCAAACAAATCAACATTTCCTGCTGCCGCATCCAAAGATTGTTGTTCCGAAAGCCTGATCGCATCTTCTTGAATCATACCTAAGGCAGCACGTCTATACCCAACATGATCAACGAGCTCCTCGGGCAAGTCAGCAATCAGACTATCAAGCCCACCAGAAGAAATTAGAGCTTCTATAGATCGTTTATTTACTCTTCTGTTATCAACTCGTTGAAAAAAATCGAACAAATCAACAAAATTGCCACCTTTTTTCCTCGAATTTACCAAAGATTCTATTGCACCTGCTCCTAATCCCTTAATTGCACCTAAACCATATCGAATGCTCCCATCTGCTTCTGCCCTGAATCTATAATCCCCTTCGTTAACATCAGGCGATTTAATTTCGATTTCCATGTTTTTGCATTCTTGAATGTTAAAGAAAATCTTGTCAGTGTTTTGCATCTCAGATGACAACACTGCAGCCATAAAATGAGCGGTGTGAAAATGTTTTAACCAGGCCGTTTGATAGGCAATCAAAGCATAAGCGACAGAGTGAGGTTTATTGAATCCGTATCCAGCAA
>CAJYCI010000040.1 GCA_913428515.1 uncultured Gammaproteobacteria bacterium
TGACCATGGCCCCTTCGCTAAAGATCTTTACTTCCCCCTCCTTTCGATGGCTAACATTCAAATCAAAGAAAAATTTCATAGTGATGCAGTAGAAACGCTAAAAAGAGCTCAAAGCATTAGCCATAGACACGAAGGTGTTCTTAATATCGGGCAAATAGTCATAATTGACAAACTTACCGAGTTAGCGATTATTCGAGCAGATTTTAAGGAAGCCAATCGCTACCAAAACTTCGCGTTTTTTCTCAGGAAAAAAGAAGCCCGTGATCCCGAAAATCTAGTCGGCGCTTATCTAGGCATGGCTGAATGGTTAGCAAATACGGGACAACTCTTCTCAGCAAGATCTACCCTCCGTCAAGGATCTGAATTCACTGAAAGTGAATCAGAATTAACACTCCAGCTTTTGTTGCTGGAATCGAGAGTTAGACGACTAGATAACCTTTGTTGTGGCTGGAAGAAGTTAAGAGAACAGCTTGATAAACAATCTGATATTAATCCCGACCTTCTCAATAAAGTCTACTTTGAAATTGCTGATTCGTTAATTCTGAATAGGAAACCGGAAGAAGCATCTAAGTATTACCAGATGGGTTACGCATTGTTAAAGACCGAGGAAGTGCTCGATGCAAAGATGATCGAAATGAAAGCTCAATTGCGATCGTCGTTTACCGCTAACTCTAAGTTCTATCTTATAGAAAATGAACTGGCTTCCCCTCGAAGGATTAGAGAAATGACAGAGGACGAGATTGAGAATCATGAGGGTTTTGAGCCAACCTGGCTTAAAGTAAACACCTCGAGCCAAGGTTTCACCTTGCCAGACAAAGGTGACGGGCGACGAATGACGAGAGAATCCCGTGACCTTCTTGGAGACCCACTGATTTTTCAAGGAGAACAACTGAGAAATATTCAATCTCTCAAAAACAGGAATAAACAAGAGGTCTTAGAAATCAATTTAAGCTTTGACGTCGAAATTAATGGAGATTTAAATAACGTAGAGGTAGTGGGCTCGAATGCATCATCAAAAATTGATCGTCTTTTAGTAAATTCATTAAAAAAGCTTTATTTCAGGCCAGCGATCGCTAAAGACGGGCCAGTGTTGTCAAGAAACATTCTAATATCTCAAAAAATTGATTTGAGAGACGGTGATTACAAATGAAAAATCTCATCTGCGTCATTTGTTTTCTATTCGTGTCTGATGTGTTTGGAGACACGAAAGTCTTAGATTTTCTTTACGAGATTCGATCCAATGATTCTGCAGCGTCTATGCGATTTAAGAAAATCAATCAGAACGCCAGAAATCTAGACCTAGAAAAAGCTTTGTCGGAAATAGAGGCCATCACGGCTAGGCCTTTGGAGATGAGCAACCTGTCAGGATTAAACCGCGCTAAAGCAAAGTGTAATGTTGCAATTATAAAAATCGCTTCAGGCGACTATATAGGCGGGTTAATTGAACTAGAAAAGTGGCTAGAAGCTTTTAATGATTTGATCAAGCCTTTTGATCCCGCCATCGTAAGAGCACTTGTTGTGAAGGGAATCGCAGCTCTCTCGGTTGATGACTACCAAAACTCAAGAAACGCCTTACGGCGGGCACAACACATACTCCACAGAGAAGAAGGCGTCTTTACATTGAACCAACTGCCACTGATAGATTATCTTGCGTTGAATAGCCTGCGTGCCGGCGATGCTCTCAATGCTGATAGAGAACAACTGTTCAGTGTAACTATTGTAAAAAAGGAGTTTGGAGATAAATCAGAGTCAATCATCCCGAGGTTGATCAGTGTTGGAAACTACTTTACTCAGAGAGCGATGGGAATTCCTATTTCTACCGAACCTGATTCGCTTAATCAACGCGCTTGGGTGCTAAAAACATCCAGGCAAATGTATTTAGATACAATCGAGATATTCGAAGAACTATACGGCACCGACAGCCCTAAGTTGATCGGCCCGCTGAGACGACTAGCCAAAACTAAGCTTACCGCGTCGATGGGAAGGAAAAGCGCGGAGGGAGACTTAAGACGAGCTCTAGAATTATCCTCCAAAAATGAACAAGTTGATAAAGCCGAAATTTATGCTGTTAATGTCGACCTTGGAGACTTTTATGCGGTAACAAAAAGCGAGAAATCGGCTGCACAGTACCTACTGAGTTGGAACCTTATGCAGAAAGAAGACAACGGTAAAAATCCGGCAAAAAATTATTTTGACTCCCCTGTCCGTCTTCATCCGCCGAAAATATCTCATTTCTCGCTCGATCGATTACCCGACTCAGCCGAGCCAGATACCGAACTTTTTGTAGACTTGGAATTCGGGATCAACGAAGCTGGACGAGTGGTTAACGCAAAAATAATTGATAAGAATATTCCAAATGATCAAGCTCGAGCGGTACGTCAAAGAGAAAAAAATACGATTTATCGACCAAGGATAGAAGACGGGGTATTCGTACCAGTCGAAGTAAATCAACTAAGGCAATTGTTCAAGGTAAAGAAATCAGATAAGTCGGACAAAGAAGTCATGCCTGATTCTTCAATAGAAACCGAGCCTCAGAAAACCGCGGACTCCTGAATGCACAAAGCATTTTTCACGAGCCAGTTAGAAATTGTCTGAGTTGGTCTGCCAGCGCATTGCAGGCAGCATTTCCAGGCCTTGCTAGGATTGGTATTGGAAGTATGACACCCGCGATATAGGACGTACCCCTTGAATCGCTGCTTATCTGTCCCGCAGAGATCATTTTCTCTAAATCCCAAATCGTGGCTTTATAGCTAGCGTCCTCTTCCCAATAGGAAAAACCAAGACATCCTCCTCCCCAAGGGCCAATCGTACAACTCATCGTGCCACCGTCATCCACCCTTACTGTGTCACCCTCTATCCAAGCAATATATCTGATATTACTCGAGGCAATTAGATCTTTTACGCCAGGCTCCATAAACAACTTTTTTAATTCTTCTGAGGAAGTTGGTTCAACTCTGGGCTCGAACCAAGGATAAAAGTTATCTCTAAACATTTTCTGGGGGACTACTCGCAATGGTCGATCTCCTCCCTTTAGAGAGTCCGCCATACAATCTGTAAAACTTTCTTTTGTTTCGTTATCGCTGAAGGATGCTCTTCCAAGCAACACTAATCCTTCCCCTGACGCCATACCGGTTTCTGTGGCTCGAAACTCTTCAACTCTAGACGAGGCGCACCCAGCTACAATAAAGACAATAACCAATAAACAGAGCCTATAAGCTTTCAATTTATGAGCCATTTTCTGCCTTTTCTAAGTTCCCAAACCATGATTTAAACGCTTTCTGTTTATCAAATTCGATCGCAATCCTAGCGCCCGCATCTCTGATTGCCAACAAAGTGGCTTGTTCGACCGCCTCTTCTTTTCCAAAGGCTTTCCCTTCACTCTTACCGTAACCCACCACCGTCCAATTGAATATCGTCGCTCCTCGGGAGTCGTAAAGAGTTAGCTCATATTCGATTGATGCAGAATAAAAGCCTAAGCCGGATACGAAGGGTGTTAGGAATCCGTATTTTTTGATCTGCGGGACCAGAACAGCGTGTGTGTTTTCGTTTGACACACCCGTGATGTCGCTGTCCCACTTTTCTAAGATTACGGCTTCCGAAAACATCGAACCGAAGAGAGCTCTGAAAAAACCCGCATTTTGTTTCCCAAGATCTATCTGCCAGGCTCCAATTTCCTTAGAAGTTTCTGTGTGGACAAAGTCAACAAAAGCATCTGGGTAATGGACACCTATCCGAACGGGAATTTTTTTTACCATAGGAATTGGCAGAGACCCCTCGATGACTATATCACTCGGCGCACATGAACTTAAGAGAGTGATAAAGAATAATAAAGAAAATAATCGTTTAAATGTTATCTTAGGATTGTCTTCAACATTCGGCTTTGGCTTCATAAAAATTTATTTCCTCCTTCCGCTAGGATTGCATACCAAAAGCTTTATTGGTACAACAAATGTATGTGTTTTCGTCTAAAGATCTGCACTCTTGACCCGTTGCGGGGAAAAACAGAATTTTCTGGGAAATGATATGCAGAAAGTCTTACGTCCGTTTTTTTACCTTGTATTCATATTCTCAATTGATTTTTCATTCGCTAATAACAGCGAAACAAAATCGGCACTCGGAGAACTCGCTAAAAATTATCAACAAGTTTGGAATTTAATTAAGGCAAACCAATCCAGCATGAGTGAGGATAAAACTCAGGCTATCGCATTACTTGAAAACCTTCGACAAAAGCTGCTGGAGATAGATGCTCTGGCATCTAATGCACATTCGACCGAAGCTTGCAGAAAAGTCAAAACGCGTTTTTTAGAGACGAAAACTTCTGTAATTATAATGACTTATCAAGCACAAGGATTTGAAGAGTTTCCCGAGTTAAAATCACGGCTCGAGTCTCTCTTAGCAAAAACGAATCAAAAGATCCTTCAGCAGGAAGAGCTTTTGAACTGCGGCTCTCGTACAAGTTTGGTCGAAGGTAATATTTTGGATGAAAACCCAGTCATTGGATCTCTTGAAGAGGAATTTTTCTCATCGGTCGAAGGTTTTCGAAAGCAAATGCAACAAGCTAGAACAGACGAGGTCGCGGAGCCACTTCCTCCAATTGCAGGTCAGACAGAAAACCCCAGAGGGCAAGGCGGCTCAGGCGGGGCAAACGAAAGCCAAAGAAAATCGAGCGACTCCGAAACGGAATCTAATCCGAGAGAAAACGAGCCAACTAGATCGGAGGAATCAGATTCGGATTGTAAAGCTGGAGACGACAGAGCGAACGACACCTGCAAGGAGACTGAGACTTCCTCAGAAAAAACTAAGGAAGCAGATCAGAAAGAGCCCAACAACGAGCCAGGGCCTGAAGTTACAGAAGAATACGATATGCCAGACTACGATGAAAACACTGATGATATCGTTGCGAGACAGATTAGGGAGGCAGCGATGTCTGAAAAAGATCCAGAACTTAGAAAAAAACTCTGGAGAGAATACGAGAAATATAAGGAGAGCTTATGATAATTTTAAAAGCCCAAGCCCTATCTGATTTTTTACATAAGGTAATCTTCGTAATTTTTTTAGGGCTACTTGCAAGCTGCGGATCAACCCAAGTCATTTCAGCAAATAGTTCACCAGCCCTAATGGCGTCGGTGCCTCCTTCTCCCGAAGAGGTGCTGGACATAGGAATAATCGCGTTCGACCCAAACATACCAGACGATATAATCGAATCTAACGAAAACTTAATCGTTCCCGATGTAAGAAGAGCTGAATCACGATATATAGCCTATCATTTAAAAAATACTTTAGAGAATACCGGCAACTGGGGTGCTGTAAGAGTCCTTCCGAATTCAACTGAGTCCTCACACATTGAGATAAACGGTAAAATCCTTTCATCGGACGGGGAAATGCTGCGATTAAAAATTACCGCAATTGATTCAAAGAAAATCAAGTGGATAGATAGAATCTTTGAAGATAGGGCCACCGGTCTGGGCTACGAAAATCCAACGGAAGATCCGTTTCAAGATTTATACAACGAAGTTGCAAATGAACTTTTAGCGTTTAAAAATAGTTTAAGCTCAACGGACTCATCCAATATTAAAGAAATCGCGAAATTAAGATTTGCGACGGACTTGGCGCCAGAAAAATTTGATGGTTATTTAGTAGAGGAGAAAAACGGTAGTCTTAAGATTGGACAGCTACCTGCTTCTAATGATCCGATGATAATCAGGGTAGCCCAGCTAGAAGGGCTCGACTTTTTGTTCATTGACACTTTGGACAGCCACTTCAACAAGTTCTACAGAGAGACTCAGGCCTCGTATGACGAATGGCGAAGAACAACTTTTGCGGAGGCACTGCGACTGAGGGAGCTTCAGAAGGAAGCTAGAAGGCGCATTGCTGCAGGCGCCCTTATGATAGTAGGCGGGATTGCAGCAGAGGGTTCAAGTAGCGCCGCTGCTTACACTGGAGCAATTGGCGGGGTCACGGCAATCAGGCAAGGATTAAGCAAGAGAGTTCAGGCCACAAATCAGGAACTCCGTTTACGAGAGTTAAACGAAGCCCTTGCAAGTGAAATCACTCCCTATGTATTAGACATAGAGGGAAAAACCATACAAATATCAGGCTCCGCGGAGCAGCAATTTAAGGAATGGAAAATGCTACTCAAGAAAATCTATGCGGACGAAACTAGCTTTCTTAGCGAATAAAAGATTTTGCGTGGAGGCATCGTGGCAGAAGAGCTAGTATCGGGTGAAATCTTTGAAGGAGCGTACGAACTAAAGGAGAAAAGAAGTTCTACAGACCTTAAGCAGAGGTGGCTTATAAAGGAATCCGAAACGGGAAGGACACTGGCGCTTACCCTTCTAAATACAAAGATGTCTCCTGAAAAAATATCATCGACAGCCACAAGACTAGGCGCAACAAAAGGTTTAGTGCATCCAAATATTCTATTATCCACGGATTTTGGGTCTTATCTTAATTATCCGTACATCATAGAACCCGAAGAAGGGCTCAACGAACCTTTAAACATAGAGCTTCTTCAATGGAGTTCAATAGACCAAGTATTAGATGCAGTCGCTTTCTCTCATAGTTTGGGCATAGCTCATGGGTTTTTACATCTCTCTAATTTACTCATCGACGAAAAAGGCAACATTCAGATTAGTGGGTTTGGTTTGCCATCTGAATTCAATAGAAACCAAGGGCAAATCGAATTTCTTTCTCCAAAAACTAATACAAGTTCACTACCTTCGCAGGCTGACGATTACTATTCTATCGGACGTTTACTAGCTTATCTGATATCAGGCTCTGCCAATCCAGAAATAGAGGAATACAGTCTTGGAATGTCATCACAGGTAAAAGACACGATTAGATCTTTGCTTGATGTCGGTTCTTCAGAAAAAGGGAAAAACCTTTTCGAAACTAGACTGATTCTCGCTGAACATTTTAGTAATAAAATTGAGTCCATAGAGGCGGTGAAATTTAGAAAAAGCGAGACGAATCCACCGGCTGTTTCTCCAATAGAGAATGCTCGTGAGCCAAGAAGAAACACCTATATACTATTGGGTGGCATAATTTTGGGGGCCATTCTAGTTATCACTGTTTTTGAGAACACAGGCCAGAAAAGCCAACCCTTTCCTAAAGAGGTTTTAATCGAAAATCTTATTCAAGAAAATGAATCAAGGACCAATTTAAGCCCAAAGAATGAGGCGGAACGAGAACTTCTTGTTGAGACCGCAAAAAAGTTGGCGAAAGAGATACTGGAAATCCAAGTCTATCTCGACGACTTACGAGTCGGTTTGTGGGCAGATCAAGACTACCAAAATGCGCAAGAAGCCTTTGAGACAGCAGAATTTCTTTTCCTAGAGGGTCGTCAAGAAGAGTCCTTGACCAAATATTCTTTTGCTGCCGAGCAACTCAATTCTTTAAAAAAGCTCGTTCCAGAAGTATTTGACGAAAACTTAAAGAAAGGCAAGGTCGCTATAGAAAATGAAGACTACGCCACAGCGATTGACAGCCTTACAATAGCTAACGCAATCGAGCGAGATGATTTAGCAGTAAAGAGGTTATTAGCAAGAGCCGAAAATCTAGAGGAGGTCCTTGACTACACTAAGCGAGCGAGTCTTGAAGAAAAAAAAGGCGGACTTAAAGAATCGTTGAAATTTTACGATGCGGCTTCGGATTTAGACCCCGAATGGAAAAAAGCTTCTGCAGGAATTAAACGAGTCCAAAGCAAAATCAAAGATCAAGAATATATGGCCGCAATGTCAGCGGGGATGAAAGCATTGGACACAAGGAATTATTCTCTTGCCATCAAGAGATTCGAGGAAGCTGAAAAAATTTTTCCGGAGAGAGGAGGTCATCGAGATGGGTTTTTGAGGGTGCGACAAGAACGGATTACCGAAACCGTGAACGATCACATCCTTAGGGCAGAGAAAAAGATCTCGTCTTTAGACTGGAAGGGAGCAAAAGAAGAATACGTGGCAGCACTAACTCTCTCGCCTGACCTTGTTCAACCCAAAAACAAAATAAAGATAATCAACAAGAGATTAGAATTAATCAGCTCTTTGAATCGGTTAGTCCAAGACCCGATGTTATTAAAAAGCGATGGCGAACTGTCAGAGGCGATCAGGGTAGTTGCTGAACTCACTAATCAGAGAGAAAAATCTGACGAAACAGCCCGTAAAATTCAGGAATTAATCAACTACATCTCCTTAGCCAGAACAAAAATCCCTGTATTATTTTTGTCGGATAACCAATCTAACGTCATAATTGAAAGGGTCCAGTCCTTAGGACAGTTTCAGCAATTAGAGATTAACCTTGTTCCCGGCAGGTACACGGTAACCTCCTCGAGATCCGGATTTAGAGATCTTAGAAAAAAAGTACTTGTGCTCCCGGGGTCTACTGAAAATCAATTCTATATTGCTAATACGGAGCCGGTCAGGTGAGTGATCCCGATTTTGAGGTTGTGGAAACACAAAAATATCAGCCGCCCACCTCTAATAAGGTTGGGGTGAGTAACCGAGCGCCTCTTACTTACCTAACAATAGGTTTGATACTTTTACTCTCTGTTTTCGCTTTATACATCGTTCTCCAGTCTCGCGCTGTATCATTCATCATCTCACCGAACAGTGCTGTCCTTGACATGGTCAATCCTATAGTGGCGCCAAATTATGGGGGCATTTATTTGCTCAAGCCTGGGAAACGGGAACTGCTGGTGACTGCGCCAGGTTATAAGACTTTGTCTTACCCATTCGAAGTGACAAACGGACCTAATCAGAGTCACCTGATAAATTTAGAAAAAAAACCTGGCTTTTTAAAACTTAAAATATACGACAATTCAGAACTGCTCTCTGGCGCGAATATTTATGTGGACGAAGAATTTGTAGGTCGCTCACATGAGCCAATCAAACCTATTGAATCAGGCCGAAGAAATCTGCGTGTGAATCACCCCCTCTTTCTTGAACATTCTCAAGAATTAGAAATTTTTGGAAAAGGGGAAACCCAAGAACTCGATATAAGTATGGTTCCCTCATTTGCAAATGTGGCTATCTCATCTTTTCCAGAAGGAGCCACAATATCCGCTTATGGCGAGAGTCTTGGTAAAACTCCAAACACCATAAAGCTTGGCCAAGGCGTTCAAGAGCTAAGCTTAGTTTTGCCGCGATTTGTAAGAGCCGATTTTCAGGTAAAAGTCATTGCAAATGAGAATGTTTCTCTTCCAACCATAGAGCTGATCCCAAAAAAAGGGCGTTTAGAGGTAGCTAGCAAACCAAACAACGCGAATGTAAGTATCGAGAGTGTTTATAGAGGTCAGTCTCCTTTGGAACTGGATCTGGCGCCAGCGGAATATAATATCACTGCAATAAAGGCTGGCTATGAATCTCTATCTAAGCAAATTCGTATAGAGTCTGAGCGGATCTCAAAAATGGCTTTCGACTTGGTGCCACGGTATGGATATATTGAGCTTCTCAATTTGCAGCGCGACGCCACCATTTTTATTGATGGAGAAGTTTACTTAGATAGTCGAGACAGACTAAGACTGCTAGCCAGGCCTCACGAACTCAAGATAGTTCAAGAGGGCTTTTCTGATTTTCAGAAATCCATCATCCCTAATCCAAATTTAGTTCAAGCCATCGATGTTCCGAGAATCACGGTTGCAGAGGCACGGAGAAATAATCTTCCAAATGAGATTTTTACGGGTCTTAAGAATAGATTAGTAAGAATCGATCCGGGCAGCTTCAAAATGGGCGCAGGCAGAAGACAACCGGGAAG
>CAJYCI010000041.1 GCA_913428515.1 uncultured Gammaproteobacteria bacterium
CATCACCAAAAAAAAGTTACGACCCTAGAAAAAATTGTCGGAGATCTCCGCCTATCTCTTAAGAAAATAGAAAATAACGTGAGTTCTGAAAAATTATCAGATCTCCCTCCGCATTTCTAGAAGAGGAAATAAATTGAAGGCTATTACAGTAAATACTGATTATTCTCTGACCGCTGAAGAACAAGAGACACCAGTTCCTGGTCCAAATGAAATCTTGATAAAAGTTCAGTGTGCAGGAGTAAACCGGGCAGATTTAATGCAACGGCGCGGTTTTTACCCGCCTCCTCCCGGAGCGAGTAAGATTCTAGGTCTTGAGTGCTCTGGTATAGTTGAATCTGTAGGCAGAAACTGCGAAAGGTTTCGAGGTGGTGATTCAGTTTGTGCGCTTCTCTCAGGCGGAGGCTACGCTGAATATGTTGCAGTCGATGAGGGCAGCGTTTTACCAATGCCGGTGGGTTTTTCCTTCGAACAAGCGGCATCGATACCAGAAGTTTTTGCAACCGCTTGGCTTAATCTCTTTGATAAGGGGGAGCTTAAAAAAAACAGCAATGTATTGATACATGCCGGGGCGAGCGGCGTTGGGACTGCTGCGACGCAACTTTGCAGAGTTTATGAATCAAGACCATGGGTTACTGTGGGATCTCAATTTAAGCTCAAAAAGTGCATGGAGTTAGGAGCTGTTGATGGGGCTGTCAGAACCGCCGCCGATTTTTGGGATAGAGTTGGATCTTTTCCCAGCCCCTCCCGCTATGACATTATTCTCGATCCTGTGGGGGGCGCCTACTTAGAAGCAAATTTATCACTCTTAAATCCGAAAGGCAGGCTTATTATAATTGGCCTGATGAGTGGGAGTAAGGGAAACCTAAATTTGTCTGAGGTATTAACGAAGCGGATAAAAATTATTGGCTCTACGTTAAGGAATCGATCTCTGTTAGAGAAAGCTTCATTGATGAACATGCTGGAAAAAGAAGTCTGGCCTAAATTGATTTCCGGAGAGATTTTACCAGTTGTTGAGGCTATCTACCCTTTTGCGGAAGCAGAAAAAGCTCATGAACTGATGGCATCAAATAAGACAATTGGAAAGATTATCCTATCAAAATAACTTAAAAGGTTTGCCCCCAGGTGTCTTCTGAAGCAGACGGCAAAAAGAACTATATCTCGACTACGTCTTCGGCTTGAAAAACTTTTTCACTTCCTGTGATCGTGAACTCCACTTTTGATCCCCGTTTAAGAGATCGAGGTCCTTCCCTTTTTAGTGAACGATAGTGGAGACGAACAAATTTTCTCTGTTCTCCCTTTCAATAAAGCCAAAACCTTTGCATCGTTAAACCACTTCACTGTTCCAGCCTCTCTATCAACTTAGCCTTGCGTCCTCGCTATAAATCCTTAAACCTTATTAAAACTCCAAGCTAAATTAATAAAAACAAAAAGGAGAATAGTTAAGACAATAACTTTAAATTATTTTCTTAAACTCTTTATTTCGTGTATCAGAGACTTTTTATGTTCCAAATTTTTAATAACGTCGTTGAGCCTCTGCCTCTTGAGCTCTTCTTTCTCTACGATCACTTTTGGAGCTTTTTCTATGAAATTCGGATTATCCAGTTTCTTCTCGATGGCCTCAAATTCTTTATTTTTCTTAGCTAGCTCCTTAGAAAGTCTACTTAATTCGGATTCTTTATCGATGAGATTTTCCATTGGAACTAGTAACTCCATAGTCCCAGCTATTGCGGTCGCGGCGAGAGGGTTATGATCTTCTGGTTCTCTCCAAGTTATCGATTCGGGAACAATCAAAGCCTTGAGGAGTAGTTCAAATTTCTCTAGGTTTAACTGGTCTTGCTCGGTCCCTTGAGAGATTATTATTGGTATTTTTCTAACGGGCGAAATATCCATTTCTCCTCTTATATTTCTTATCGCTGTGACCGTCTCCTTCATCCACCAAATATTTTTGGTGGCTTGTTCATTGGAAAGATTCAGATCACTGACCGGATAATTCGCTGCCATTATGTATTCTCCGGCGCTCCTATACTCCGCAGGTATCTTTTGCCAAATCTCTTCGCTTATAAAAGGTGTGAAGGGATGAATAAGTCTAAGAATAGACTCAATTACTGTGATAAGAGTCTTTTTAGTTTCGTTTTTTTCATCTTCCGAGCTTTCGTCACTTTGAAGCACTGGTTTTGTCAACTCCAAATACCAGTCACAGAATTCATTCCATACAAACTCGTAAATCGCTTTTGTCGCAAGGTCAAACCTAAAAGTATCCATAGCAAAATCGACGGCTCTGATGCATGCTTGTAGTTCTGACTGGATCCACTTGTTTGCATCAAGATTTATTTTGGCTTCTAAAATTGGTTTGCTATTTTCTTTGGCTGTCTTGGAGAGGACGTATTGTGCCGCGTTCCAAAGCTTGTTGCAGAAATTACGGTAGCCCTCGACTTTTTTTACATCAAAACTCACAGATTTCGACCCTGAAGCTAGCGATTGAAACGTAAATCTCAGAGGATCGGTACCGTAAGCTGAGATTCCCTCTGGATATTCCTTGATAGTGTTTCTTTCAATTTTTTGGCTCATCTTTGGCTGCATAAGATTACTTGTGCGTTTTTTAACTAAACTTTTTAAAGATATCCCCTCAATGATATCCGTTGGATCAAGACCGTTCCCTTTTGATTTGGACATCTTTTGTCCGTTAGCGTCTGTTATTAGACCGTGGACGTAAACTTTTTTAAATGGCGCCTCCTCAAGGAAGTATAAGGACATCATGATCATTCTTGACACCCAAAGACTTATAATATCGTGGCCCGTTACCATGACACTGGTTGGATGGAATGTTTCCAATTCTTTAGTTTTTTCTGGCCAGCCTAGCGTAGAAAAAGTCCACAGCGCGGAGGAAAACCATGTGTCTAAAACGTCTTGATCCCGATTAAGTTTTACATCTGCAGCAAGAGAATACTTTGATCTAACTTCTTCTTCAGATCGCCCAACAAAGATATTTTTCTCCTGGTCGTGCCAGGCAGGAATCTGGTGGCCCCACCAAAGTTGCCTACTTATACACCAGTCTTGGATGTTCCTCATCCAGGAAAAATAGATGTTCTCCGTGTTTTTTGGGAGGAAATCGATTTCTCCATTTTCGACAACTTTTATAGCATTTTCAGCAAGAAGACCTGCAGAGACAAACCATTGATCAGAGAGGTAAGGTTCAACAATTTCCCCAGTTCGCTCGCCTCTCGGAATCGCAGACGTGTGCTCTTCAATTTTCTCAACCAGTCCTAAATTGCTAAGTTCTTCAACTATTTTTTTTCTTGCATCAAAACGATCCAGGCCTTCATATCCTTTTGGAGTCTGGCCGTTAAGTGTGCCGTTTTCGTTTAGTATATTTATAAGTTCCAAGCCGTGCCTTTTCCCGACATCATAGTCATTGAAGTCATGGGCTGGTGTTATTTTAACGCATCCTGAACCGAAGTCAGGATCTACATATTGATCCGCAATTATTTGAATTTTTCTCTGGGTTAAAGGGAGATTTATTTCTTTCCCAATATATTTTTTATACCTATGGTCTTCGGGATGCACGGCTACAGCTGTATCACCCAACATGGTCTCAGGTCTGGTTGTCGCGACTACTAGAAACTCTCCCTCCAGGTCGGTTATTGGATATCTCAAATGCCAAAGACTACACTTTTCCTCCTTTGATTCTACCTCAAGATCGGAGAGCGAAGTTTTAAGAAGGGGGTCCCAATTTACTAAACGTTTGCCCCGATAAATTAATCCATCTTCGTAGAGTTTGATAAATACTTCAGTTACTGCATTGGAAAGCCCTGCGTCCATCGTGAACCTCTCGGTATCCCAGTGCAGAGATGCCCCCAATTTCCTGAGTTGATTTGAGATCTTATTCCCTGATATTTCTTTCCAGTCCCAAACCTTTTGAATGAATTGTTCTCTTCCCAATTGGGACGGAGAGACATTCTCTGTGGCTAACTGCTCTGTAACAAGCATTTGGGTTGCTATGCCTGCATGGTCCGTTCCCATTTGCCAAAGTGTTCTTCTCCCTTTCATTCTTTGATAGCGGATCAGAGCGTCTACAATGCTATGCTGGAACGCGTGGCCCATGTGCAACGTCCCTGTTACATTTGGAGGAGGGATTGCGATCGAGAATGGAGCGCCTTCGCCTGAAGGAGCAAAAAGATTGTTTTCCTCCCAAGCCTTGTACCATTTCTCTTCAATGTCTTTCGGCGTATATTTCTGCATTATTCGGCGAGATTTTTAGTCCTTTTGCTTTGCTAACTCTCACAGTATAACTGTGCGAGGGCTGGCTGTTAAATTCTCTTTTTCAATTGAGGGATTCGGAGATACTTGAAAGATCCTTTATAAGCTTTTTCCTGAATCTATTCTGTATTTTTGATTTCTTATTTTTCTTTGAGCTATTCACATCGAGAGTTTTCTCAATATCGCCCACTACCTCGGGAAATAACTCTAATGTGTTCGGATCTCTTAGCTGATCTGTCATTATAAGTTAGATATTTTTATGCTCTCTGCTCCCTATTTTCCTGAAATTATCTGCTTTTACGACTAATTTTGTGATACTTGACATCGTAACCGCGATCTTTGTAGAAAGAATAAGCTTTTCTCGCGGCGCTTCTGTCTGATTCTTTTTCAGGAACTACTTCCGCAACTCGATCAAACCTCGAAAAAAAATTGGGTGTGCTTCCCGAAAGGTTGACGAAAACGTCTTTGTGCTCCGGTAAGTCTGCCTCTGTACAAATCTTAATTGGCGTGCTGAGCTTATGCTCTTTCAAACT
Source organism: uncultured Gammaproteobacteria bacterium (assembly GCA_913428515.1). GTDB lineage: Bacteria > Pseudomonadota > Gammaproteobacteria > Pseudomonadales > Azotimanducaceae > UBA9659. The sequence goes on from CAJYCI010000041.1 coordinate 4,791, forward strand.
GTGCGGGATGAAAGAGTCCTCTGAGTAATCCCAGAGTTTTTCATCGAGCGCTTTGGCATATTCTATATTTGGGCTTAGGACATGAATTTTATGACTTCTACGGTAAATGAGGGCGATTAATCTGCATGCAAAGAGAAGTTCGTTGCCCTTTACAAGATAGAAATCGATCTTTGTCATTTATTTGTCAGACGCTATGTTTGATAGATAGTCAAATAGAAGTGGGACAGGCCTCCCTGTCGCGCCTTTTTTTGACCCACTCCCATTAAATGCGGTGCCCGCAACGTCTAGATGGGCCCATCTGTGCTTTTCCGCAAACCTAGATAAGAAACATGCTGCTGTAATGCTACCTGCTTCTCTTCCTCCGATGTTCGCCATGTCGGCGAACTTGCTGTTGATTTGGCTTTGATATTCTTTCCAGAGGGGCATTTGCCATACTCGGTCAAGTGAATTTTCGCCGGACTTTGTTAAAGCTTTTGCTAACTCATCATCATTAGAATACATCGCGGTTGCGTGACTACCGAGAGCAACCACGCAAGCGCCTGTCAGTGTTGCCACGTCAATTACTGTGTCGGGTTTAAATCTTTCGATGTAGGTAAGAGCATCGCATAAGACTAGCCTGCCCTCTGCATCCGTGTTTAATATCTCGACTGTTTGCCCGGACATAGATTTTACGATGTCGCCAGGTCGAGAGGCTGAGCCGGATGGCATGTTCTCAGCGGCTGCAAGAACAACGACAAGGTTTATTGGAAGTTTGGATTCCGCTGCAGCGAGAACCGTACCGAAAGCCGTTGCCGCGCCACACATGTCCCAAATCATTTCGTGCATTCCAGCTCCTGGCTTTAAGGATATTCCTCCAGTATCAAAAGTAATACCCTTCCCGATTACTGCATGCAATGGGCCCTTTTCCGTTGAGCCTTTATAAGAAATAATAATAAGCTTGCCTGCCTGGTCGCTACCCTTCGTCACCGACATAAATGCGCCCATTCCTAGGGCTTCTATTTCTTTTTCTTCCATGATCTTAGTGCGAATGGCTTTGTATTTTTTTGCTAGATCTTTAGCTTGATCAGCAAGATACTGGGGTGTGCAAATATTCCCAGGGAGATTCCCCAAATCTTTTGCTTTTTTTATTCCCATCGAAAGCGCAAGGCCTTTCTCGATGCCCTCTGACAAAGAGTTCACTTCTTCCTTGTTTGCTAAAACGTCTATGGATTTTAGATAAGAATTTTTGTTTTTAGTTTTTTCTTTTAGGTTTTGAAATTCGTAGAGACTGTTCTCTATCGACTCGATTAATTTTTGACTCTTCCAAGAAATTGTTTTTTTAAACTTAGCCACTTCAATGATGCAAACCAATGCTGACCTAAGGCGCATTGCTCTCAACTTCTGAACAAAGAACTCTATTGTTTCAGAAAATTCTGATTCTCTGAATTCGCTTTTAGAGCCAAGACCTATCAACAAAATCCTCGTAGCGGAAATTCCTTTTATATCTTGTAGAAGCAGACTTTCGTATTTTTGCCCTTTAAGATCGCCCCTCTTTATCAACTTTTTAATGTAGCCCCCACTAGCTTTGTCTAATTCCTTTGCGGTTGGGGAAAGTATGCCTCCCTCAAAGACTCCAGTGACGATACAGGGCGTCCTGCTTTTCTCCGGCGCTCCAAGTTTTATGTTGTACTTCATTCCTCCTCCAGTGTTTAGTGAACGTGGCTCAAAAAGCATTATAATGGGTAATTCGTGGTTTTGCGCAATTGTCTATTTGGAAAAGAACGAAAATGATTCTGTACAGATATTTTTTAAAAGAAATCACTCTTACAGTTCTTACGGTTAGCGGGATACTAACTGTTATTGCGGTGAGTTGGCGTTTTAGCGGATATCTTGAAGACGCGGCGTCAGGTTCGCTTAGCTCAGAAATTCTTTTTGTCTTGATTTTTTGGCGATTGCCGAGTTTCCTTGAAATTGTTGTTCCAGTAAGTTTTTTCCTATCAGTTTTATTGGTGTTAGGGCGACTATCAGCCGAAAATGAGATGATTGTCATGAAATCTTTTGGTTTGAGCCCTGTAAATTTTGGATTGATGATCCTAAGCCTAGCTCTATTTTTTTCCGTGATATCAGGATTTTTAGCGGGTTTTATGAAACCTTTCGGGGAAAAGCAGGTAGACCAGCTACTGATTGAACAAGCGAATCAGACAAATTTTGATAAGCTTATTTCTGGAAGATTCCAATCGTTCAGGTTTGGTGAGAGGGTAATCTATGCCAGGAATGTTACCGACCAATATCAACTCGAAGATGTTTTCATAAATGCTTTTCACGATGAGTCTAATGGTGCGACGGCCAGGTCTTTTTCAACGATCCTGGCTCGTACCGGCTATTTCGACTCCAGCTCTAGCAACGAATTACTTTTGGTATTAAAGGATGGTGTCAGGTTTTATGGTCGGCCGGGCATGGCGGATTATGAAGTGATTGCTTTCCAAGAATATGGTCAGCCAATCGAAACTAATTCAACTTTCTCTAACACCTTTTCATTTTCATCGATGACCAACTTGCAGCTTTTTAACTCGTTGGAGCCGGGGGCTTCCGCTGAATTGCACTGGAGGCTTGCCATGGCCTTGTTAATTCCTATCTTGGGTTTTTTAGCTATTCCTTTTTCTGAAGTTAGTTCTCGAGAAGGAAGGTACGGGAAAGTCGTACCAGCAATGATAATATGCTTCCTCTATATCTTTTCTTTAGCTGCTGGTAAATCCGCTCTTGCTCGTGAAGAAATCCCTTCTCTGCTTGGCCTTTGGTGGGCCCACGCAATTTTTATAACTGTCGCTGTGCTTGCCTCTCAAAAGGATCGAATTTCTTCACTGCCAATCTTAAATATCATCTTTCCTAAGCAGAATAACCCTGGTGCCTGAGGCCCTGTCGTGCCAAGTTAGTCTATCAGGATCAAAAAGCATCCAGATAAAACCAAGGCCTAGCATTGAAATTGAAACAAGGGCAAAGAAAAGCCTTGCGAAGCATTCTTGCCAACTCAATGTCTGCAAGTCGAGAGTTACTAATTTTATTTTCCAGACTTGCATCCCAAGGGTCTGTCCGCGCAATCGCCAAAAGTACGAATAAAAAAGGCATCCCTCAAAATATAATCCGAACTGGAACAGAGGCCCTTGCAATGCAGCCCCGTCATTAATAAACGCGACAAGCAGCAGTGTAGTGATGAGCCACATAGCAATGATAAGCAGTGAGTCGTACAATATTGCAGCTAACCTTCTGAAGAGGCCAGCTGATTGATACTCTCTATCCATTAAATTCTCAAATTAAAAGGTTGATGATTATACTATGAGAAAACACATCTCGATCATTTTGCTCATTGCCGTCGTCGACGTTTCTCTGTCATCAGTTTATGCACAAAGCTTTAAGGAGTACCTGGTTTTTGTTCGTGAAAAAGCAATAGAGGCTGGGATTTCAGAAGCAATAATTAATCAAGAGCTTTTTCAGCTAAAACCTGACCCTAGAGTCTTAGCGTTAGATAGAAAACAACCTGAGTTTATTCAGACCACCGAGGATTATCTTAAGGCACGTATATCTGACAAAAGAATTAGCGACGGAAGGAATTTAAGACAAATACATAACAAAGACCTATTAGCCGTCGAACGGACTTATCAAGTAGATGCTAATTATATAGTCGCTTTTTGGGGTTTGGAGACAAACTTCGGGCGTTACCAAGGAAAATACTCAGTCATTCGCTCCTTGGCAACGCTTGGCTACGATCCAAGAAGAAATACCTTTTTTACCCGAGAATTAATAAGTGCACTAAAAATACTCGATGAGGGACATGTTAAATCTGAATCATTTGTCGGAGCTTGGGCCGGAGCGATGGGACAAAGTCAGTTTATGCCAAGCAGTTTCTTTGGTTATGCGCAGGACTTTGACGGTGACGGTAAGAAAGATATCTGGAATTCCGAATTAGATGTGTTTGCGTCGATAGCTAATTATTTAAGAAAAAACGGTTGGGTTTATTCGGATCTATGGGGAAAAAAAGTAAACGTTTCGAATGAAATTCACGATCGCTTCCCTCCGACACCAGGGAAAAGTGGTTGCCGAGCCATGAAACAGCACTCTGCCCCATTCCCGTTGACGCATTGGATAAACCTGGGGATTGATCCTGGGAAACTTTCTAAAGATAAAACCTATGCGCTTTTGCGTTTGAGCGATACTTCTGGCCAGACTTACTTGGTCGGAAAAAATTTTGGGACCATTTTGCAGTATAATTGTGCGAACAAATATGCTGTTTCTGTAGGGCTGCTAGCTGATTATCTGGCCGATATTTAGTTGGCATTCATAAAAAACCCTTCCGTTTCGGCAAAGATTTGGTCTCCCTCGGCCGAGCGAATAATCCCTTTCATTTGCGTCATTCTTCCTTTTTGTTTTAAAAGGTGCCCCTCGACTTGAGTTTCTGATTCGCACGGCAGTTCTGCAAAGTAACGAATGCTGCATTTAGCCGTGAAAGCTTTTTTGCCCTTTAGGAAGAGCCAATTTCCCATCACATCGTCAAGAACAGTAAATATAATTCCACCGTGAACTATCCCATTATATCCGCATACGTTTTTTCCTGGCTTGAAATCTGCGACGCAGACATCATCCTTAAGTCGGAATTTTAACTGCAGTCCGACAGGGTTATTCGGCCCACATACGAAACAGTTGTTAGCATCAGACAAAAGCTTGTTCAATTCGAAAAACTCCCTTCTTTTAACATCACGTTATATAATAATAAAATGCACCTTGAAACAAAAAAAACATATTGTCCTCACTGCGGTGAGAGAATTGAGTTAGTTGTTGATCCGTCGGCAGATCAGGAATA
>CAJYCI010000042.1 GCA_913428515.1 uncultured Gammaproteobacteria bacterium
ATAAGGAAATTCCTTTAAGTATCGTTTTGTTGGGAGGCACAATTTTTCCAACTTGCGACATGGAGAATACATATTGCGACATTACAATTATAATCCTTAGCAAAAACTTTATTCTAACTAATGCGAAGCTGTCTTGAACTAAAAAGTTGTTCATAGGGGAATAATATAGATGCAGTTAATTCTGAGAAAAGACTGATGCTCTGTCCTTTTTGTGGAGAAAATGAAACTAAGGTAAATGACTCTCGTCTTGTTGGGGAAGGAAGACAAGTGAGACGCCGTCGGGAATGTCTCAGGTGTTCTGAGCGATTTACGACTTTTGAGACTGCTGAGCTGGTTTTGCCTCGGATGATTAAAAGTAACGGAACTCGTCAACCCTTTGATGAAGAAAAGTTGAAAAACGGACTTTTGAGGGCAATAGAAAAAAGACCCATAGACTTAGATACAATAGACGCTGCTTTGGACCGTATTAAGCATAGTCTTATGACTTCGGGCGAGCGAGAAATTGATACTCGCGAGGTTGGAGAATTAGTTATGAAAGAGTTGAGGATAATTGACGATGTAGCCTACGTAAGATTTGCGTCGGTATATCGCAGTTTTCAGGATGTCGATGAGTTCAAAGAAGAAATAGAGTTAATGAATAAAAAGAGCAAAAAAAAGAAGAAATGAACGCGAATTTCGACGAAAAATTTATGCATCAAGCTATACAGCTGGCGAAGAAAGGGAGGTTCTCAACCCACCCTAACCCGAACGTTGGTAGTGTTGTGGTTAAAGATGGGGAGATAGTGGGACAAGGCTTTCACCTTAGGGCCGGGTTAAAACACGCTGAGATAAATGCGTTAGAGCAAGCCGGCGATAAATCAAGGGGCTCAACCTTATATGTGACCTTAGAACCTTGCAGCTTTCAAGGAAGAACACCAGCCTGCGCTAAAGCGATCATCAATGCAGGCGTTGATCGAGTTGTCGTTGGAACTATAGATCCCGATCCGAGAAATTCTGGAAGGGGTATTGAGATACTGCGAGAAGCCGGTATTAAAGTGACAACCAATTGTTTAAAGGCAGAAACAAGTCAGTTAGTGAAAGGTCATATTAAGAAGTTCCGTTTTGGGCGCCCTTTTGTCCGGCTCAAACTTGCGATGAGTTTAGATGGGAAAACAGCGCTTTCAGGTGGTGAATCTAAATGGATTACATCAAAAGAAGCTCGTTCTGATGTGCAAAAACTTCGAGCTATGAGTAGCGCTATTGTTACTGGAGTTGGAACAGTTCTTCATGATGACCCCGCTTTGACAGTTAGGCTCCACGAATCAGACCTTCCTAACAGCAGAGAGATAGCGAGTTTAGAAAGGCCTGTATATGTTTTAGACTCGCAATTGCGCACTCCTTTCCAATCGAAAGTACTTGAGAGTCCCTCGACGGTTTTGGTCTCACTAGGGCCAGATTCTTTGGGACATCTTTATGATAATGAAATCCTCTATACCAAAAAAAAATCTGGGAGAGTTGATCTTGCAACTTTCTTAAGCGAATTAGCAAAAAGGGAACATAGTAATGTTTTGTTTGAATGCGGAGCCACTTTGGCGGGAGCTTTGGTGGAAGAGCAACTTTTCGATGAAATAATTCTATATGTTGCTCCTAAGCTTCTTGGTGATAAAGCGAAATCGTTACTCATGCTTCCAGAACTTGCTAGAATGTCCGACTATGAGAGACTTGAAATAAGAGATGTCCGGAAAATCGGAGATGACTTTCGAGTTATTCTTTCCTCAAAGGACAAAAGGGTAAAAGATGATTAAAACAGTAGAAGGAGATTTTTCTGTTGGCTCCGCAAAGCTGGCCTTGATAGCCAGCAGATTTAATTGGGCTATCGTTGACGGTCTTGTGAACGGAGCGATCGATACATTAAGACGGCATGCTATTCCTGAAGCTCATATTACCTTAGTAAAAGTCCCCGGAGCCATAGAGTTGCCGCTAGCCGCAAAAAGAATCGCTGAACGGGGTGAGGTAGACGGTATAATTGCTCTAGGCGCTGTCATAAAAGGGGCAACAAGTCATTTCGATTACGTTGCTGGAGAGTGTGCGGCAGGGTTAGCTAAGGTTTCACAAGAATACATCTTGCCGGTTTCATTTGGGGTTCTTACCACCGAGAATTTAGAACAAGCCATTGAAAGATCAGGTACAAAAGCCGGGAATAAGGGCATTGACGCGGCAATGTCGGCTTTAGAAATGATAAGTTTGCTCCGAAATCTTTGATGGCGAAGTTGTCATCAGCCCGAAATAAGTCAAGAAGGTTTCTTGTTCAAGCTTTATACCAAGCTCAAATGGCGGAGGTTGAGCTTTCGGAAGTAGTTAGTCTGTTTGAACAAGATCACAACATGAAACGAGCGGATCTTGTCTTTTTCAGGGAAGTTTTAGAGGGAATCAGCGATAATTATGATTCATTAGTTAGTGGCATTGAAGAAATAGGTCATCGCTCTTTCAGCGAGTCAGATCCTATCGAGAGGGGCATATTATTAATAGGTAGCTTCGAATTAAATTATAAGGGCGATATTCCCTACAAAGTTATCATCAACGAGTGCGTCGAGTTAGCAAAATATTTTGGAGCATCAGAGAGCTTTAAGTACATTAACTCAGTTTTAGACTCGCTTTCAAAAACTCTAAGACCGGGCGAACATGCCATTAACTGAATTCGAGCTCATAAAAAAGTATTTCAATAGTGTAACACTCGAAAATTCTAATGTGGTCCTAGGTCCTGGAGATGACTGCGCAATTCTCGCACCAATCAACGGACAAGAAATTTGCCTATCGACTGATACAATGAACGAGGATGTTCATTTTCTTGGCTCTATGCCTGGAGATGTAATAGCTTCCAGAGTTATTGCAGCGAATTTAAGTGACATAGCCGCTATGGGAGCTGACCCGTCAGCTTGTTTATTAGCCGTTACCCTTGATGAGGTTAACGAAATCTGGCTCGACCAATTTTCACGCGCTATTTTTTCTAATTTAAGGCACTATTGCTGTCCGCTAATCGGGGGTAACGTTTCAAAAGGGCCAAAAATATCTATCACAATGACTGTTTTAGGGAGTATCCCTGCGGGCAAAGCCCTAGTTCGTAGTAATGCGAACGCCGGAGACGGAATCTACGTTACAGGATTCCTTGGAGATTCTAAAGTGGGCCTAGAGTTGTTGAGATCGGGGAAGAATCAGGATTACTTAGTTTCAAGATACTGTCATCCAACTCCTAGAATTGAAGAAGGAAAGGCTTTGAGAAACTTAGCCTCTTCAATGATAGATGTTTCCGATGGGCTTTTAGCAGACCTAGGACACCTTTGCACTGCAAGCGACCTTGGAGCAGAGCTTGATCTTAGCTCAATCCCTGTATCGGGTTATTTGCAAGAAGAGGTCGGCAAAGAGCTAGCCTTTAGATTTGCCCTTTCAGATAGTGATGACTACGAGCTTTGTTTTACGGTGCCAAAAAGGCTTGAAAATGAGATGAATAACGTTGAGAGGAGTGATTTAGCGCCTATTACAAAGATTGGGACTATGATTCCTGGAAATCAGATAAAGGTTCTCTCCGAAGATGGCAGTATCATTGAAATAGAGCAGCCTGGCTATAAACATTTCTAATGGGTACAACGATAAAGAAAATATTTGCTCGAGCTGAATTTTTTCTTGCTACTGGGTTTGGTAGCGGATTCTCGCCCTTTGCCCCTGGGACCGCTGGATCAATCGTGGGTTTGATTATTTTTTTTCCTATTCTAAATATGCCTTTTTTCTTTCAACTAGGATTTGTAATTGTTTCTTTTTTTTTAGGGGTTTGGATTACTTCGCGCGCGGCCAATCAAATCGCGATTAAAGATCCACCCGAAATTGTCTTTGATGAGTTCGTAGGAATTTGGGTAGCGCTTCTGGGGATAACAAACTTGTTTTTGGTTATTCCTGCTTTTGTTCTTTTTCGGATTTTGGATATTTTCAAGCCGTGGCCAATTAGTTATTTTGATCGCAATCTCGAAGGAGGATGGGGGATAATGCTTGACGATCTCGCTGCTGGGGTGATCGTATTTTTTCTGATGCAGGCATTCATTTTGTTCGAGAAATTGATCCTGTAAGACATTTTATATTCTTTCCCCACCTGCTAGACTGATCGCCCTTAGTTATTTGGAACTGGAGAAAAAAGTGCCGGCTACCTTTGTGGCTTCGAGCAAGTTGCCCACAGCGTTTGGAGAATTCGCTATGCACGGTTTTGAGGATTCGGATTCTGGCCAAGAGCACATAGCGCTGGTATTCGGAGACCTCAAAAAAAGCACTCCAACCCTTTGCAGAGTGCACTCAGAATGTTTGACTGGCGATGCTCTATTCAGTATGCGGTGTGATTGTGGTCCGCAGTTAGAGCATGCTATGAAAAAAATTAGCGCAAATGGAAGCGGTATAGTTTTATACCTGCGTCAAGAAGGGCGAGGGATTGGCTTGGTCAACAAAATTAGGGCTTACGAGCTCCAAGATTCTGGAGCAGATACGGTCGAGGCTAACGAAAGGTTAGGCTTTGATGCAGATTTAAGAGATTACACGATCTGTAAATCTATGTTTCTTCACTTTCAAATTGATCAGATACGATTAATGACGAACAATCCTCTAAAAGTAAAAGCGTTGTCAAAGATCGGGATAAAAGTAATTGATCGCTTGCCAATCAGAGCAGGACATAATGACTACAACGCCAAATATCTTGCAACAAAAGCGGGGAAATTAGGTCATATTTTTAGCAGAGATTAGATTTCTAAGTTAATTTCTTTTTTATTGCTCTAATGATTTGAGCTTTTGTTAGTCTAGAAGCCTCTCTCATTTTGCTCGGAGAATCCTGTTGAATAAAACTGTCGGGAATGCCTATGGTTAAGGCCTTAGTCCTTATATCGTTAGAGGAAAGTACTTCAAGTACAGCAGAACCGGCACCACCGACCTGTGTATTTTCTTCTAATGTTACTAAAAGCTCATGAGTTAAAGAGAGTTCTTTGATTAACTCCTGGTCAATTGGCTTTACAAATCTCATGTCAGCTAAACTATAGTTTTCTAATTCTGCTGCTTCTCTTGCTTCATTTATCAGCGCACCAAAATTCAAAATAGCCACCCTTTCTCCTTCCAAAAGTAAGAGGCCTTTCCCCAACTCAACTTTTTCTTCCTTATTTTTATTTTGTGGTGCGCCCCTCGGATATCTTACTAAGGATGGACCATCGTAAGCGCATCCCAAATCAAGCATTCCTATTAAAGCCGATTCGGATGATGGCACCATTATGATTATATTGGGAATAATTCTCGAGAACGAAATATCGAAAACCCCTGAGTGTGTCGGACCGTCCTCTACTAATCCTGCTCTGTCTGCGACAAACATTACCTTCAGATTTTGGACAGCGACATCGTGAATAAGTTGATCAAATGCGCGTTGGAGGAAGGTGGAATAAATGGCCACCACAGGAAAAAGTCCTCCCGCAGCGAGACCAGCAGCAAAAGTCACTGCATGCTGTTCGGCAATTCCTACATCAAAGAATCTTTTCGGAAATTGCTTAGCGAATCCGCTTAGACCTGATCCTTCCTTCATCGCGGGGGTAATGCCTACGATTTCGGGATACACTTTAGCTTTCCTGCATAACCATTCGCCAAAAATATGAGACCATGTTTTCCCTGCTTCGGTGACTTTAGGTTCGATCTTTGAAATCGCATGGCTTCTTGTAGGGTCTTGTTCTGAGGGTTTATATCCTTTCCCTTTCACCGTTTTAACATGCAGTATTCTTGGACCAGCATCACTCTTTTCAAACTCTAAGGCATTTAATAACTCGGGAATATTATGTCCGTCGATTGGGCCTTTGTACTTGAACCCCATCTCCGTGAAAAAGTTCTTTGCCAAATTATTTGATTTTTTATCCAACCCATTTTTCTGGCCTGCCTCAAGAGGCGTGTTGGGCAGATAGTTAGTTATTCCTCCCACATTTTTTGAGATAGACATCGCGTTATCATTTATTATTACTAATAGGTTAGATTGCAAAGATGCGGCGTGATTAAGAGCCTCGAATGCTAGCCCTGCTGTCAAGGCGCCGTCACCAATCACTGAAATGATATTATTCCCTTCAGTGTTTTTTGGCTGTGCTAAACGTAATCCAAGTGCGGCACTTATTGAGGTAGACGAGTGACCAGTTCCAAAGTGATCGTAGCGACTCTCTTCAATACTTGGGAAAGGCGCAATCCCGTGAGGTTTCCTAAGCAAATGCATGGAATCTTTTCGCCCGGTTAAAATTTTATAGGGATAGCTTTGATGACCAACATCCCAGATAATCTTGTCCGTTTCAACATTAAATACTTTCAGCAATGAAATGGTTAGTTCTACCACGCCCAGCCCGGCGCCAAGGTGACCTCCGGTTTGTCCGATCGTGTAAAGTAAGAATCCCCTAATTTCATCTGCTAACTTCTCTAACTCGTTAAGAGTTAAACGTTCTAAATCCTGAGGCGAATTTATCAGGTCAAGTAAGAATGTTTGAGGTTTCTCTCTCGGGATTTCTTGAAACATTTTCTGAGAACCGAATTAGTTGTCGTTTTTGAATTCTTTGAGGGTTTTAACTATCAAGTGCATTAACCTGGTCTTCTTCCAGCAAAAGTGCCTGTACCTTTTTTTCTGCATCGTTAAGCGCATTTTGACAATCTTTAGAGAGCTTTATTCCTTCTTCAAAAATCTTAAGTGATTCTTCTAGCGTTAAGTCTCCACTCTCCATTTTCCCAACTAGTGCGCTCAGTTTTTCTAATGCTTCCTCGAAAGGATAGATTTTGTCTTCTGCCATGTTCAGTTCCTATAATTTTTCATTGAGAGCTTATGATTTCAGCTTTCGATTTTCTTTTTGCCTGCGAAGCTGGGTCTGCTTTAACACTATTGGTAACTTGATATTCAAGTTTATATGTTCCAGGGCCTACTTGGTATTGATCTAGCGTATCAGGACCGCAACTTGCACCCCCCAGCCCTCTCTGAGCCGCATCGAGATAAACCCAGCAATATTCGGTGGGTGTCAGTTCGCTCGTCCTAAGAGCCTTAGTTAGATCTTCATCAAGATAATTTGAAACTGAAGCCTGAATGTCTGATGGACACCAAAATTCTACTACTTTGGTTTCGCTAGAAATCTTTAGCCAAGAAATTTCAGTAAGGTTTCCATGTTCTTGAGGCATTATGTAGGGCACATATTGCGACTCAACCGAAGAACTGTGCTCTTTTTTGACACCGGATTCTTTTCGATCTTCATAGGTCTCATGGGGGCCTTTGCCAAACCAAGTAAGATTTTTATATTCCTTTAAAAATTTCCATCTAACACCAATCCTAGGTAAGGTTTTAAAATTTCGTCCCACCCGAAATTGGTGAGATATATAAAGAACTTCCCCTCTCAAAGTATACTCGGACAAGACTTTTAGCTGTCCTGCTTTGCATTTTCCTATCGAGGTCTGTTTGACGATATCAGACGGTTCGTTTGTATTCTTATAGTTGTGCGTCCAAGAAATATCATCAAGCCCCGTTTCCTTCCACTTAGACAACGCCCTTCCTTCTTGGTTTGGTATGAATTTAAACCCATCGTTGTCAGTTGGTGCTCTCCAAAAATTTAGCACCAAGGGCCCTTGCAACAGCTCTCTATTGTTTTGCGTCCAGCTGAAAAGACCCTTTCGATCAAAAGAAATCTTATTGGCTCCGCTAGAAAGCCTTATTAATCCCTCTTCAATTTTTGTTGCTGTTTCCCCGCTTTTAAGAGAGTGTATTTTCCGGTTCCCTTTTTTTAATGTTATCTGATCCCATGCAACAAGGTGTCCTTTTCTTGCCCAATTAGTGTCTCGATTGAGGCGGCATTCAAAAATTATTGACAGCTCTTTTCGCTCTTTACGGCAGCTATTTTTTATCTCGAATTCTTCGTAATGCTGAGGGGGTGTAAAAAAGATCCTGCTTTCTTTTTTACTTGATGGGCGACCATCTTCAAAAAATTGCCAGGAAATTTCATAATCCTCTAATCCTCTGAAATATTGATCATTCTGGATTGAAAATCTATCTCTAACTCTTTTTATTTTCACAGGTTGAATAATTTTCTTTAATTCAATTAGCGCGTTATGGGGTTTCCCATCTGGCCAACAAAGACCGTCACAAACAAAATTGAAGTCGTGCTTTGATTCTCCGAAGTCACCTCCATAACTCCATTGCCCTGGCTGCTGATTTTTTTTTCTTAATCCGTGATCTTTCCACTCCCAGACAAATCCCCCTTGCAATCCATACCAACGCTCAATCGTTTCCCAGTACTCTTTTAGATTTCCGCAACTGTTTCCCATAGCGTGGGCATACTCACAAATTATTAGCGGCCGCGGATCTTTACTCGTTCTTGCATGCTTTTCAAGCTCAGAGACCGAAGGGTACATAGGACAAATTATGTCCGATCCATGCTTGTTCTCGTCCCATTTATTTTTGATTCCTTGCTCGCAGATTGCATTTTCGTTGTGAATTGGTCTCGAGGGATCGAATGCTCTAATCCAGGCAATCATGCTCATTTGGTTAGGTCCGAAACCAGTTTCATTCCCCACGCTCCAAATAATTACGCTAGGATGATTTTTGTCTCTCTCGACCATTCGGCTCGCTCTGGATAAAAATTGAGGGGCCCAGTAGGAATCTTCACCAAGTTGAGCATAATGCTGGTGAGCTTCTACGTTTGCTTCATCTATCACATAGAACCCTAATTCATCGCATAGATCGTAGAAATCTTCTTGATTTGGATAGTGACTTGTCCTGATCGCATTAATGTTATGTTGTTTCATCAATAAAAGTTCGGCTTTTATTGATTCTTTAGTGAGAACTCTCCCCGTGACATCACAATGATCGTGCCTATTGACCCCTTTGATTAAAACCGCCTCCCCGTTAACTAACAATTCTTTGTCTTTGATCTGAATATTCCTGAAACCAAACTTTAATTCGGTGCTCTCAATTACTCTGCCGCGAGGAGAGATTAATTTGACTCGAGCTGTGTATAGCTTTGGAGTCTCGGCGCTCCAAGGTGCTACTTGGGTCTCGGGCCAACTTAAAGTGAGGTTCGCACCTTTGCCTTTGATCGGATAGAAGTTGCTTTTTTTTATTGCCTTGGTGACCTCTCCTTGCGAGAGAGCTTCGCCTTTTTGATCGAAAATACAGATGCTTATGGAATACCCAACTGATTTTCGACCTTGACTCCCAATCTTGATTGCGGCGCTTAATTTTCCTATCGAGTCTTCCGACTCGTAGTTGGGTTTGATATGAACATCTTTTAAATAAACTTTCTCAGTCTGATACAAGAATACGCTGCGGTGTATCCCAGCATGGGACCAGTGGTCTTGATTCTCGATATAACTAGTATCACTGTAACGGAGGACCTTAATGTCTAATTCGTTTTCTCCTGGTTTAAGAAAAGTGGTGACGTCAAATTCCGCAGGCAACCGGGAGTCTTTTGAAAAACCTACCTCTTGCTTATTGCAGTATAGAAAAAAACAGTTCTCGATCCCGCCCAAAA
>CAJYCI010000043.1 GCA_913428515.1 uncultured Gammaproteobacteria bacterium
CAGAACCTGATTGGGAATTCGTCAATACAATTGATACCGTAGAGTTGCAGCTATTGGAACCCCCTTTGTCCCGGCGGATCTGGATTGCTTCCGCGCAAGGCAGATTGTTTGTTTGGTCAGGATACATGAATTCATTAGTCGGCCAACTTTGGAAAACTTGGCCGGCTCAAGCAGAAGCAGATGGAAGAGCATTACTGCGGATTAATGGAGTCCGCTACGAACGAGATTTACGACGTCTAACAGATGACAGGGTATTTGAGGAACTAAGTGCTGTCGTCAGAGAAAAATATCCATCCCATTTTACTCGAGACTCAGTCGATCGAGAGGATGTCTGGGTCTTCGAAGCGAAGCCAAAAACTCCAGTAATAGACTCCATCAAAAAGAGTACTTAAATTATGAAAATTTTCTATAAATTTATAGCTGTGGCGACAGCTTTAAGCATCCTAAGCGTATTATTATTTCCCGGGGTAGACGATACAGTAGAAGGCCTTTTTCAATTGTTCGTGTTGGTTGTCTCTAGGTAGTACCTAAACACTTGCTTTTCTTATCCTGCAAATCCCCTTAAGCGTATAGTTTCAAAGTTTCTCTTTACGTATTTTGTAAATGACCGCCTCAATATCCTCACCCCTCTTATGAATGGTTCGAGTTGCAAGGTAGACCTCTAAGCCAAAAAAAATCAAAGAGAAAATCAACGCTCCAACGCATAGCATGAATAAGACTGCGATGACCTGAGGAATAGGTGCTTGGTAAAGGCCCTCCAAGAATAGACAAAAGATAACAAGGCAAACTAAAAGTCCACTGATAAGGGACAATATGATCGAGCCGTAACAAAATCTACTTCTTAAAATCAACTTCAAACGAGCCCTTTCAAAGATTTGATTCTCGGAAGATGTCTCATAATCTAATGCAAACCTTTGAAGTACGCGCATTCTGTCTTTTATCCGTCCTAAACGATTTGTTAGAGAAATCAAGATAGACCCTATTCCCGCCAGCAAAAATACTGGTGTAACTGCTATTTGCATTATTTCGTTTATGTTTATCAAAGTTAATAAGCCTTTTCTTTTAAATCTCTAGGTTGAACTATTTTCGTTCCGCATTTATAAATTCGGCGATTCGCTCGGCTACCATAATGGTTGGAGCGTTCAGATTCCCATTGGTGATGTTGGGGAAAATCGACGCATCGGCTACCCTTAGATTATCTACTCCATGGACCTTACCCGCAGGATCAACCACCGAGTCAGAGTCAGCCCCCATCCTGCATGTTCCGCACGGATGATATGCGCTCTCGGCATTTTCTTTAATAAAAGCATCTAGGTCAGCATCGCTTTCTATGAGTTCACCAGGACTGATCTCCATGTCCCTATAGGGATCAAACTCGGATTGCCGAAATATTTTCCTTGCAGTGCGAATCGCCTTTCGGAAAACCGGGAAATCGTCTTCTCCGGACATATAATTGAAATGAATTTTGGGAGCAGTGCGAAAATTAGAGTCTTTAAGAGTCACAGCACCACGGCTTTTTGAACGCATGGGACCAGTATGCACTTGAAAACCATGCCGACTCGCCTGTTTTTTTCCGTCATAAGACATCGCTACTGGGAGAAAATGGAATTGAATGTCAGGGTAATCATTATTTACTTCACTCTTAATAAATCCACCTACCTCGAAATGATTTGTTGTTCCGAGTCCATTGCTAAACAATAGCCACTGTAGACCAATTCGGGCCTTTCCAAATAAATTGAGGTGCTTATGAAGCGAAATCGGCTTATAACAAGACTGCTGAACGTAGACCTCTAAATGATCCATAAGATTCTTTCCGACGCCTGGCAGGTGAACTAGTGTTTTTATATCGTGGTGAGCTAATTCATCCGCAGCACCGATGCCAGACAACATCAAAATTTGAGGCGAGCTAATCGCCCCGGCGCATAATATAACCTCAGAATTTGCCCGGACAGACGACAGAATATTTTTTCGAACAAAGGACACACCCACCGCTTTGCCATGTTCAAGAATAATTTTTTCCGCTGTCGCGCCTCGGAGAACGGTTAAATTTTTTAAGGGGCGTTTTTTAATAAAAGCTTGATAAGTCGAGGCGCGACGCCCCGAATTAACTGTCATTGGAATAGGTCCAAATCCTTCCTGATCTGCCCCGTTGATATCATAGTTCCTAGGATACCCAGCAGAGACTGCCGCTTCGACAAAAATATTATAGAGCGGATTTACCATCTTTCCCGTTGTCGTCGCTAGCGGGCCCTCGTGGCCCTGATAAGAGTGAGGCTCCCTCCTCTCGTCAGCTCTTTGAGATTTCTTGAAATAGGGTAAAACATTCTCATAGTTCCAACCCGCTGCCCCGAGCTTTTCCCAAGAATTAAAATCTTCTTTATTTCCTCTGACATAGACCATTCCATTGATAGAAGAGGAGCCCCCTAAAACTTTCCCTCTGGGGCAATGGATACGTCGATTATTCAACCCCGATTCAGGCTCACTAAAAAACCCCCAGTTAATTCGACTGTCGTTAAGGGGCATATAAAAGGCTGAAGGCATTCTTATACTTAACCTACTGTCACTCCCCCCGGCTTCCAAAAGCAAAACACTGGCAGACAAACTCTCTGCTAAACGAGAGGCTATGACGCAACCAGCTGATCCAGCGCCAACAACAACATAATCATAGTGATTTTTGGAATTTTTTCTCATCTCGATATTGTCTCATCTCATCTTGTAAAAAAACGAGAATTAAAATAATTGAATGAACAATGCATTTGCTAGGTAAGAACTTAAATTGAGCATTTAAGATTTCTTTTATTTTGGTAATAATTTTTTTGTGCTTAACTTTAGTCTATTAAAAAAGGTAAGCGGGTTAAAGGATGAGCGCAGTAATAGAAAAGAAGCAAATGAAAAATGGAGTATTAATCCTAACTATGAACCGGCCTCAGGTACTTAACGCAATGAACAAGGATCTAATTGTTGGCTTGCTTGATACCTTTAAAGAAATTGAAAAAGAGGAAGAATCGAGAGTGGTGGTATTAACTGGGAAAGGAAAAGGTTTTTGCTCTGGTGCTGATTTGGCTAGCGGCGGCTGGGAAATAGAGAGAGAACTTACGAGGGGGGAAGCCGGAGCACACCGGATGGACAAAGTTTTTAATCCTTTGGTCCGCCTAATCGCTTCAATAGACAAACCGATAATTACAGCAATTAATGGCTTAGCGGCGGGCGGTGGAGTTGGTCTCGCGCTAGCTGGCGACTTGGTTGTCGCCTCGGAATCAGCAAGATTTAAACTAGTTTTTGGTCCTAACCTAGGAATAATTCCTGATGTCGGTGCCTCATGGTTCTTACCCAATATGGTCGGGAGGGCAAGGGCGAACGGTATCGCTATGCTAGGGGATGATCTATCCGCAACTGAGGCCAAGGATTGGGGCTTGATTTGGGACTGCTTTCCGGAAAATCAATTTATGGAAAAAACTATCGAGATAGCAGATCGGTTAGCTGATGGAGCTATTAAAGGATTAAAAGAAATTTCGAAGGCCCACTCAAACGCGCTAGTCAATTCTTTAGACCAGCACCTCGACTACGAGAGGGACATTCAGAAAATTCTTGTAGACCGACCCGAATTTAAGGAAGGCGTCTCTGCTTTTTTAGAAAAAAGGAAGCCACATTTTAGAAAAAATCCTTCAGAATAATTTCAATTTCCGCTGATAAAAACTCGTAAATTTTAAAATCGCGTGACTGAGTAGGCCCAGTAAAGAAACAAAAACTGCAGGGGTAGCCGAAAATATAAAAATCCGGAGTGAATCGAGGGAAAAAGCTCTGGGTTGAGAGCCATATAAATATTAGCGGGATAAACGGCTATCAGCAGCACGAAGATACCCCAGCCGGCTGCTCTGCGAAGACCTGGCATCAATACCGCAATTCCACCGACTATTTCTAAAACACCACTTATCAGAACTGCCTCAGAATGCATGGGAAATATAGGAGGCATTATCGATAAGTAAAATTCTGGGTTAACAAGGTGATCTAAACCCGCGCCTATAAAAAATATACTAAAAGCAAAAAGGGCTACTTTTTTCGTTTGACTCGCAGGTAACTCAAGCAACTTAATGAACTTGTATAAAACCATTTTTTTTAGGCGTCTAAACAGACGGATATCCAAAAAATATTTTCATTAGCCGGAGAGAACTTCATTTGAAGTGAGATATTATTCTCGCTGATCCTTTTTCACAATTCGGTCCCATCAAATGCACGCCATCTATGCAAGGCAGATCCATGATTTTTTCAATTAGTTCCTGACAGATTTGCTCTCCTGTTTCCGAGGGCGAATCGCTAAGTTCTAATCTGCGGAGTATCTCGTCAGAAATATTTATTCCCCATAAGTTTTTTCGCATCCAGTCAGCCTGCTTCGCTGATTTTAATGGCCCCATCCCTATCAAGATTTTACACTTCCCAAATGATCCGCTAAAACTCAGTTTTTCGGAATATTCCTTTATAACGTGATAGTCAAAACAATATTGAGTCTGAACAAAATTGGCTCCTTCCTGGATCTTTTTGGTTAACTTTTCCATAGCATCAGCTTTAGATTGTTGGTCATACAGATCATCCGCCGCCCCTGAGAAAATCGGCAAGGGATCGTTTACCGCAGTCCCGTCGGTTAGCGATCCGTCAGAAAGAGTCCCACACAGTTTTATCAGTCCGTTACTATTTAATTCGTTCACAGCAACCGGTCCATTCTCGGGAGGTTGATCTCCGCTCAAACATAGAACTTTGTTCACACCCACGGATAACGCACCAAGAAGAACCGATTCAAGAGCGATTTGATTCCTATCTCTTCCTGTTAGCTGAAGTATTACGTCTAAGCCGTTTCGTCTAATCTCTGCAGCTACTAAAAGGCTATTTAGTCTGCTCTTGCAATTCGGGGAATCGGTTACATTTACTGCGTCAGCAAGCTCAACTAAATCGTCAACTTTCCCGGTGCTTTTTCCTAAGTCAGTACTAACGTCAGGAGTAGTTTCAGCAGTAAACAAAAACTCAGCTTCTTTAAACATTTTCTCTACCTCGCCAATATTTTCGATGGATCGTAAAACGGAAGTTGCACAACTTCACCTTCAAACTCGCCGGACGAGGTGAAAATCCGTAGCTGATAATTGGGTGGTTTTGGCTCATTTAATCTTATAAGGCCAACACCAGACTTTAGGTAAGGAGACCATCCCCCTGCACTCACGAATCCAGCTTCTTGACCTCCTAATTCAAACAACTTGTCCCCTCTCGTTATAATAGTTTCCGCACATCTAATACCCATTAAACGGGGCGCTGTACGCTTTGTTTTTACTAACGCTTGCCGGCCTATAAAATCTTTTTTTTCTTTATGGACCAAACGACCAAGACCTATTTCATAGGGATTGAAACTCTGATCAATATCAGTTCCGTAGTCTAAGATGCCAGCTTCAATTCTTCTCGTATGCATAGACGATATGTCAGACGCCATCAAATTCGCAACTGAACCCTTTTCAAGCAAGTATTCCCATAGACCAACCCCATCAAATTCTTTATTTTTAGAGTAAATTTCAAATCCTCGCTCCCCTGACCAACCTGACCTCGAAATATAAAACGATGAACCATAAATTTCGGTTTCGATGGCGTCATAATAGGAAAAAGTGTCTGGAGAAATATTAGTTATGGCTTCCAACACTTGTAATGAGGTAGGTCCCTGTATCTGTAAAACCCAGGAGTCGAAATCTCGGATTGATACATTTAAGTTTTCGATATGCGCAGTCGCCCAGTTTAGAAAGTCTCCATTGGCCTGGACATATATAAATTCGCGTTCGGACGGCCTCATCAAAACGCCGTCCATGACAATGCCACCATGATGATCACAAGCTATCGCATAACCGGCTCTCCCAATGCGTATCTTGCTAATATCACGCGTAAATAGTCGCTGCAAAAACTCTAGACTGTCGGGACCTTCAATCTTTAAAGGTGTCTCTGGCACATCGTATAGACAACATCGCGAGCGAAGATGAAGGTAATGAGCTTTCTCATCATAACCAGAACTAATCGGGTAAAGCCTTCCATTGTAAATACTATATCGTGTGTCGTCCCGGTCATTGCATGCAAAAAACGGCGATTTTTTGAATCGATGATCTGAGACTGGTAAAAAAGATATGGGCATCTATTTCTCTCTCTCATTATTTACTTAAATAGACAACACACTACCCTCGAATAGGGCCAAAAAATACAGGACCTAATTTCCCAGAAATCCTTGCAAAGAGAGCAGAATACTGTGGACTGGAGGATCGGTTTTAGTTGACTAATTTTTCTTGTGTAGACTAGTTTTTCGATCTACCATGCGCGACCGAATATTCACACTCAATGGGTAGGATCGTCAAGATGCGAATTCTCTTATTTTCTATTTTTTTATATGGTTTTTCATCATGCTCTTTTTCTTCTGATTCAGAAATGTCACCGGGAAACCAAATTGATGATTTGACGGCTCCTGTTTATTCCCCATTCATTGAACGGTACGTCCTTGATGAGCTAAAGCAACTAAGAATTGACCAAGCGAACGCGCGTCACGAGATAATTCAACAAATAGTTGATCGAGAGAAAGCATCCGTTGATCGAGGTGTAGAGTACGCCACCAGCGCGATTACTTATTTCTTTTATCTTATTGCCGCGGCAACTTCTCTACTAGTTTTAGTCGGTTGGTCTTCATTAAGAGAGATAAAAGACGGCGCGCGTAATTTTGCGGACAAAGAAATCTCTAAGGTAGTTCAAAAATATGAAAAACGATTGCTAAGCATTGAAGACGAACTGGAAGAAAAAAGAACGCAAATAAAAGAAAATAGAGAAGAGATTGAAATGACTCAGGAAATCCAATCTCTATGGTTGCGAGCCCAACAGGACTCCTCTCCTGCAAACAAGATTACGGTCTATGACGAATTATTGAAACTCCGAGGAGATGATTGTGAAGCGCTCACCTACAAAGCTGATGCAGTTCTTGAACTAAATGAACCTCAGTGGGCTATAAATCTTTGTCAACAAGCACTCAAGATTGATCCCGATAATAGTCACGCGTTTTATCAACTAGCTTGCGCATATACTGTAATGGAGCAATTTGAAGAGGCTGTTCGCTGGTTGGCAGAGGCATTAAAACGATCCGACAGCTACGTTGACGAGATCAGGCTAGATCCAGCGCTTACAGCATTGGTAAATAACGAGGTTTTCGATCAGCTTACAAACCTGATAGACATAAGAAACTCTAGTCCAAAATAGATAAATAAAAGGCTTTATCAAAATAATCGAAAAGAACGTTTTTTCAGAAACATGCATTGATGAGATAAGTAAAATAGTTAATAGGCGAAGAGTAGTGCGGATTTTAAGTTGGCCGCACATCGAACGCCAATACCGTTCGATCCTCAGACGATGTAAATGGAATAGTGTAATGCATGAGAGAGGCTGGGAAAATCACCACATCTCCCGTGGACACATCGATAGTTTGATCGCAATATGATTTTCTATCTTCTCTATTTAGGTTCTCGTCGATACACACGACAAAATTCCCTGCGCTCGTCTCTTTTTTTTCTGGGACATTGATATAGACTGCACCACTTAGCCAACCATGTTCATGCATGTGAGGCCCAAGTTCGCCCCCACTTTTCATATTAATAAGCCACCCTTTAAGATAGGATTTATTTGGCCATTTTCTTAGAAACCCCTCGGCAGAATTATGGAAGGAAACGCGGTATTTCTCGATTTCTTGCAAGATAATTCGTTCGATCCGCTTAATCTTCTCATTATTTTTAGCAAAAAGGTTTCCTGCAGTTTGGTGTCCCTTTGTTAAAAGATCTTGTTTTCGAAACGCAAGATTTTCTTCTTTTAAAATATCTTTAATTGGTCGAACAAAAATCTCATCAAAATCACAACTTTCAGAAAGGTTTTTCTTGACCACGTGATGAAACGGAGTTTTAGAGAACACGTTATTCTTCTTAATCCCATATCTGATTTCAGCCCGACTGGTCAGTGATCCAATAGTTGAATTTATCTCACCGCGTTGCATCAAAAAGTTCAACTGATTAACAAAACCAGCCTTATCCTCTAACTCAAAATAGCATTTTAATAAAAGTGTCTGACTGTTCCCGTTGCAATTATCTAACAGAAACTTTTTTGCCTCCTGGTAATCACCAAGGCTGATTAATAAAACCCCTAAATTATATCGAGCTTCAGGGAAATCAGGTTTAAGTTCTAAAGCCTTCGTGTAGCTAGCCTTGGCATCATCAAATCTGCCATATTCCTTAAGAATCGTTCCTAAATTATTATGCGCCTCGGGATAATTAGCCCGAATTGAAATCGCTTGAGCATAGCCTTGCCTCGCTTCTTTAAGTTTTCCTAGCTTCTGAGCTGTGGCCCCAAAATTATAGTGAGCATCTGCGAAATCTTCTTTCAACCCTATGGCTCGCAGATAGCTTTTTTCAGCCTCTTCTAACCTTTCCATTTCTCTTAGGGTATTGCCAAGGTCAAAATGAGCTTCGAAAAAGCTTGGCTTTAGCTCAATCGCTCGACAGTATGCCGCCTTTGCCTCTTTATCTCTTTTTAGCGCTCTTAAAGCGCTACCTAGATTGTAAAAAGCCTCGGGGAAGAGAGGATTCAATTCTATAGCTTTTCGCAAAGATATTTCGGCTTCAACAAATCTGCCGAGCATCTTCAAAGTTAAGCCCAAGTTGTAATGACCTTCGGCATCACTAGGAGCTAACTTCACGGCCTGAGAATTTACTTTAAGTGCATCCCCTATTTGGCCTGTCTCTCCAAAAACCGCACCTAAAATTTTCCAAGG
>CAJYCI010000044.1 GCA_913428515.1 uncultured Gammaproteobacteria bacterium
CAGCCGACGAGGGTTTATCCTTGAAATCTAGCTGTCTCGCTTCAGATGCCTTTTTTCCTTTTAGAGATAGTGTTGATATTGCTGCTAAGGCGGGTATCGGCGCAATTATCCAGCCAGGCGGTTCCTTGCGAGATGGAGAAGTAATCAGCGCAGCGAACGATGCGGGCATAGCAATGTTGTTCACTGGGAAGAGGCATTTTAGACATTAATAAGATTTTGGTTGTGGGAAGTGGAGGCAGAGAGCATGCTATCGCGTGGAAATTAGCGAGCTCTCCAAAGGTTGATCAAGTATTTGTCGCTCCTGGAAATGGCGGCACCGAGGCAGAGAATTTAGTTAGAAATGTCGATATAGACCCCATGAACTTCGCGGATCTCGCTGATTTTGCGTTCTCGAAAAATGTCCAACTGACAGTCGTTGGCCCTGAGGAACCTTTAGTTGAGGGTATAGTCGAGTATTTTTCGGAAAGGGGTTTGCTTTGTTTTGGCCCTTCCCAGGCGGCTGCAAGATTAGAGGGGTCTAAAAGCTTTGCAAAGCGATTCTTGCAAAAATACAAAATTCCTACTGCAGGGTTTCAAGTGTTTGAAACCGGTGACTCCGCCGTCAGGTTCGTCAAAACCCTTTCAGCACCAATAGTAATCAAAAAAGACGGGTTAGCCTCGGGGAAAGGAGTCTTTATTTGTGAAACAATCATTGAAGCTGAGGAAGTCATAAGAAAGTGTTTTTCAGAAAAAAAATCTGGGTTCCAGGGGCTGCTCATCGAAGATTTTATAAAAGGCGAGGAATTAAGTTATATAGCTCTCGTTGATGGCGCAGACTTTAAAGCTTTTTCGACCTCGCAAGATTATAAAAGAGCAAAAGATGGAGGCATTGGTCTGAATACGGGCGGTATGGGAGCATATTCCCCTGTGTCGTTCGTGGATGATGCCCTGGAGCAGAAAATCGTAGCCTCTATAGTAACTCCGACTTTGAGAGGGATGATTGCTGAAGGCTCTCCCTATCGCGGCTTTTTGTATTTTGGATTGATGGTTGATCCAAGCAGAGAGGTTTATGTCATTGAATATAACTGTCGATTTGGCGATCCTGAGACTCAACCAATAATGATGAGACTAAAATCAGATCTTTATACTGTCATCTTGGCCGCCTTGGAAGGCAGACTTAGCAAGACCACCTTGAGTTTCGATGACAGAACCGCGGTGTCTGTGGTCATGGCCTCGAGAGGGTACCCACAGGCTTATGAAATCGGCCATCCAATTAAGGGTCTGGAAAATTTGAAGGAAGCGAAGGTTTTTCATTCCGGCACTAAAGTAAAAGAAGATGTTTTAAAGACAAACGGCGGAAGAGTCTTAGCGGTGACCGCCATGGGTTCTGATATTTCGGAGGCCAGACGCAAAGCTTACGAATCTGTCCATGAAATTCATTTTTTTGGTCAAACATACCGAACCGACATAGGTCGTAAATAACCGAAACGAAAAACTAACTGAGACTTTGTCCTCCATCTACCGTAATTATTTCCCCTGTAATAAACGGTGCGGCTTCTGCTAAGAAGTAGCATGTATTCGCAATATCTATGGGCTTACCCTTCTTCTTCAGCGGCAACTGTTGAACCGTGTCTCTTGATAAGAAGTCCTTATTTTCCTCGTCCTCAGGCCAAAGTATTATTCCTGGAGCAACACCGTTAACTCGGATGTCTGGTCCGAGCTCCTTGGCTAAAGCTCTGGTTGCCGTCTTTAAGCCTGCCTTTGACATGGTGTAGGCAAGATAACCGGCTAAAGGCTTCTCGGCATATATATCCAAAATATTGATTATAGAGCTTTTCTTTTTTTGAGAAGCCATATTTTTCGCGAGTATTATTGGAGCTATGAGATTAATATCGAAAGTTTTTTTCAGTTCTGTGGGGCAAATATTTTTTAGGTCAGTCGGAGCAAATACAGAGGCATTATTTATTAGGCAGGTTAGTGGTCCAAAAGTTTCCCTACATTCATGAAAGAATGCATCAAGCGAATCTAATTCAACTAGATCAATTTTTTTCGCTGCAGCTGAATCCCTACGCAGTTTATTTAGCTTTCGAACAACCTTTGTTGCTTCAGCCCTTGAAGATTGAAAAGCCAAGATCACATTAAAGCCTTCCGCATGAAATTTTTTGACAATTTCAACTCCAATTCTCTTAGCGCCTCCGGTGACGAGTAAGACCTTAGAGCTCATTTCCAACATCAATCTTTACAATGCGCTTAGCTTTTAATCTAGCTCCCAGTTCTGAGCCCTCGATGCCCTCGGCTTCAAAAGTGTCTAACTTAGTTTCTCTTGCGTCTTGGTATATTCGACTCCACTTATCCGACAATTTCTTATCTGTTATTTCGCTACAAATATTATTAAATCTCAGAAACCTGTCGCTCTTCCTAAATGCGTCTGCTCTATACAGAAGGTTAATAATATCGGCGGCAGAGGCATTTGCTAAATTCCCCCAAGCTGCTTTTTCTGACCCTACTAACGAAGCTAATTCCCTTTTTTTATTTGGTATATTTAAGCGTTGACAAAAGCACTCTATCTCATTGTTTTCCAGAGAATCTAGTAGCGCACAGAATCTTGCATCAGTATTGTTTTTATCGATTGAATCAAGGCTTTTGTTGAGTTTACGGTTTAGCTCTGGCCAAAGTGTATTGGTCGCACCTACCTCGTGTAGGTAAGAAAAGAAAATTGACGGCTTATTGCTGCTGAGCGCCTTTTCCATTTCAAGGAGGATTCTTTCCGCGCTAATGTCTAATAGAGCTTTCTCTTCTACCATGCTCTTGATCATCTCATGAGTTTCGGGATGCACAGAAAAATCGAAGTCGCTGAGCTGAGCTAAAAATCTGGCTACCCGTAAGACGCGCAAAGGGTCTTCGTGAAAAGCCTCGGAAATGTGTTTTAGCTGCCGCGCTTCCAAATCTTTTTGTCCATGGAAAGGGTCTACTATTTGCCCAAGTTCATCAATGACTATAGCGTTAATGGTTAGATCACGTCTAAAGAGATCTTCCTCTAAAGTTACAGATGGAGAGAAATCGCAAATAAAGTCAGTATGTCTCTTTCCTATTTTCTTTTCAGTTCGAGCTAGAGCATACTCTTCCTTGGTGACTGGATGAATAAACACTGGAAATGTTCTTCCGATTTTTTTGAAGTTCGCCTTTATCATGTCATCGATTGAACTGCCTATGACCACAAAATCTCTTTCCTTTGGTTCAAGTCCTAAAAGTTCGTCTCGAACTGCCCCGCCTACTAGGTATGCCTTCATTTTTTTGTCGTTCTCGCGTTAACGCTAATAAAGTTATCTTTTTCGAGATCGTATGCGGAGAGCTTTCTCCCCCAGACGCAACCGGTATCCAGTGCAGTCGCCCACTGATTCCCCGTTTTCCCGTTAATCGCTGCCCAATGTCCGAAAAAAACTCTGATTTGGTCAGGACGGTCAAATGTATACCAGGGTTGAAACCCATCAGGAGAAACCGTGTCTTTATAGGTCAATTCGAGTTCTCCATCTTTTTTGCAGTACCTCATTCGAGTGAACCAATTTGTGATCAATCTTAATCTGTCTTGTCCTTTCAGGCCCTTGTCCCAAATGCTTGGACTGTTGCCATACATGGATGCTAGAAAAGTTCCGATTCTATCTGATCTAAGAACTTCTTCTACCTCTCTTGCCAAACTCAAAGAACTTCGAATGTCTAGATTCGGCGGCACACCTGCGTGCACTAAAACTTTTTTATTTTCCGAAGAGGTGTATATTAATGGCAGGTTTCTTAAGTAATCGATGTAGACATCGCGTCTTGATGATTCTAAGAGATCGTTTAAGGTATCTCCCTTTGATTGGCTTTTTCCTCCAATCGCGACAGCTAGAAAATGCAGCTCATGATTACCTAAAACGGATATAACATTCGGAGTATCAATTAGCCAATCCAGAACTGCGGCGTTTTCTGGACCTCTATTAATAAGATCGCCAACTAACCAAAGATGATCCTTGCCTTCCTCGAAACTACATTTCGTCAGAAGTTCTTCTAATTCTTGATAGCATCCTTGCACGTCACCAACGATAAAAGTAGTCATATTTTCTCTTTCAAGAAATTTACGCAACGAACGAAATCATCAGGAATCAGGTTTTCAGGCCGTGCGCCCGGATTTATTTCTATAGACCTTAACTCGCTTTCGTTAAAATAATTTCTAAGAGCATTTTTGAGTGTTTTTCGCCTCGCAGAAAACGCGGATGTAAGTAATTGATTCATGAGCTCGCGATCAAAATTGATTTTCTTCTTTGGTTTAAGACATATAAAGCTCGAGTTAACTTTTGGTTGGGGAGAAAAGGCTGTTGGTGCGACATCGAATAGATTAGTTACTTCCCATAAAAGCTGCATAGATACAGATAATCTGCCATATTCTTTTCTTGAGGAACCCGAAACTATTCTCTCTGCAACTTCCTTTTGTAACATGACATGCATGTCAATGATCGATTCGTTAATACTGCTCAGTTTAAAGAGTAATGGTGTTGAGATATTGTATGGTAGGTTTCCTATTATTCTCTTGGGCTCCCCCCCGAAGAGAGCACTAAAATCTACTTTCAAAACGTCTTCGTTAACGATTGAAATTCCCTGATATTTTTTCTTAAGAGAGCCAACTAAATCTCTGTCTATTTCTATTAGAGATAAATTGCATCGCGACTCGACAAGTTTTTCAGTCAGCGCACCCTTGCCAGGACCTATTTCTATTACGCTATCCTGAGACGATATCGCTAACGATTCAATAATTCTTAGGATGGTCGCTTTTTCGGTCAGAAAATTTTGTCCAAATCTTCTTCTTGCTTTAATCACGATTTATTCAACCATTTTTAAGGCGCACTCTACCGCTGAAATCATGCTGCTGTAATCTGACATTCCCGTCCCCGCTAATTCATAAGCTGTTCCATGATCCACTGATGTTCGAATTATTGGCAATCCAAGGGTAATATTTACTACGCTTCCAAAACCGGCGTACTTGACTACCGGAAGGCCTTGGTCGTGATACATAGCTAAAACTGCATCTATCTCCTTCAAACTATTTTTGTTGAAGGCAGTGTCTGCGGGTATAGGCCCCTTTAAATCGAAACCCTTTATTTTTAGTTTCTCTATGACGGGTTCTATAATCTGTTGTTCTTCTTTACCTAAATATCCCATTTCGCCCGCGTGCGGATTTAACCCAGTTATCAAGATAGACGGCTCTGATATCTTGAAACGATTCATCAGATCAGTGCGCATGACAGTAATAGTCCGCTCTAATTTTTCCGGACTGATAGCTTCGCTTACCCGCGATAATGGCAGGTGAGTGGTAGCTAGAGCGACTCTTAGATCTCCGGTCGCAAGCATCATAACTACGTCTTTGGTATTAGTTTCCAGCGCCAGCCATTCTGTGTGCCCAGAAAAATCTATTCCCGCCTCGTTTATGATCGCTTTATTAACTGGGCCAGTCACAATCCCTGCAATTTTTCCGCTTATCGCGTCCTTTACCGCCGCTCTCAGACAGTCGATCACATATTCAGAATTTTTGAGGTTGCCTTTTCCTGCAATTACAGTTGCGTTGGTCTTACGGGGAAAGACGTTCATCATTGATGAGTCGAATGTGTTTAACTCGAGATCATTCACAGGTACAAATTTTCCCAACAACTTTGCGCGGCTCTTTAAAACTTCAGGATCCGCATAGTAGATTATTTCAGCTATCGAGCTTACTGCCTCAAAAGATTGGACGCAGATGTCAGGTCCTATCCCGGCAGGTTCGCCAACGGATATTCCAATTTTATTTTCAGTTTTTAGATTCAATGAAGGCGTCTTCACGTATTTCCCGTAACCAATTATTTAGTTCTTGATCGAATCTCTGATTCCTAAGAAAATTTTCCGCTTGGCTCATTCGATAGCGCTCGGAAAAATCTTCTATTCTTCTATCGGTGACTTCAAGAAAATGAAAGCCATGCACGCTTTTGAAAACGCTGCTCATTTCGTTTATTTCGGATTTGGCCATAATTTTTTCGAATTCCGGAACAAAAACGCCTTTTCGTGACCAACCTAAATCCCCTCCGCTTAGCGCTGATCCGGGGTCGTCAGAATATAGCTTAGCTATCTCCGCAAAATCCCGACCCTCAACAATTTCGTTACGCAACGATAACGCTAGGTCATTCGCTTCGTTTTCTGACCTGATTTCGTTAGGTTGGACTAGCACATGCCTTACTCTAGTTTGAGCAATTTTTCCTTCGGTCGAAGCGCCACGTTTATTGAACAACTTAAGAATATGGAAACCTCTGCCGCTTCTAATAGGAGATCTCGTCTCCCCAACGTGCATAGTATCTGCGAGATCAGAAAAAATAGTTGGGAGCTGAGCAGCTTTTCTCCATCCTAAGTCACCTCCGTCCAAAGCGTTTTGCCCATCAGAGAATTCAATAGCTAATGCTCTGAAGTCGTCTCCCTCTTCGATTTTTGAGAAAATACTGTCTGCTTTAGAGCTGGCAGCCTTTAAATCGTTTTTCGATGCGTTTTCAGGTATCGTTACAAGGATGTGGCCAAGGCGATATTGGTCGGCAGTAAGGTTAGAACCGAGCTCACTAGACAAAAAGTTTTTGATTTCTTTATCGGAAACTTGAATTCTTCGGCGCATTATTCCCTGCTGCAGCCTGTTGATTTTTAGCTCTCTGCTGACTCGCAAACGCATTCCGCTCCAACTTATTCCGTCAACAGTAAGTGCGTTTCTAAACTCGTTCAAAGTCAAATTGTTCTCCTTCGCAATCTGAGCGAGAGTGTTGTTGATCTCCTCATCACTTACTCTTATACCGGCGCGCTCAGCTCTTTGTAGTTGAAGGTTTTCGATGATCATTTGCTCCTCAATCTGATTTTTAAGAACATCATCTGCGGGCATTCGAGCATTTTTTTGACTCGATATTTGGGATTTTACTGCTTTAAATCTTTCCGCAAGTTCTGATTGCATGATGACATCTTCGTCTACGACTATTGCGATTCTGTCAACGATTGTTGTCGCTGATTTAGCCACGAGCGGAAGCACGAATAGAAATAATGTTACAAAACCTGAATTTATATGCTGGAGTTTGATTTTCATTATAATGTCACCGTTGTTTTATACTTTGCAAAGAGTGGTCGAGGAGGCTATTTATACTTCTTCCTATAGAGGCAAGGCCCTTAAGTTCGAACTCAAAGTATATTCCAGTTTCGTTGGGCTGTTCGAAGATTTTTTCCGGCGACTGTCTGTCAACGAATAGATTCTGTCTTATTTTTTCTTTATGTCTTCTTAACACTAATTTTGCTGACCAGCAGCAGTCATCTAATTCAAACCCAAATAAACTATCAAGGGTCTGTTTTGAGCTTAAGCCGTAGTTCCACCTTCCCAATATCCTCAAACCTTGTCTAAGCTTAATCGCAAATGCTAGGTCAATTTCTTCGTTCTCATATCTGTCTTCAGCTTTATGAGGATTGCTCGAATTCATCGCGTAATTGATGTTAAAAGATGAAGAATCAGAGGATAAATATCGTATGCCCAGGAAACCTCTATTGGATTGGTTTTTATCGGTATTGATCTCATAGTCCCCTATGACATCGAAATAGTCGCCGGAGATAGATGCACTAAAAACTAGTGGAGATTTTTCGTCTGTTTCATTCGGTGTTAAAAACTCGCCCGACATTTTTTTGTAGTCCTGAAGAAAAAAAATTTTCCCTAAGCTTGCGGAGAAAATTTCTTTTCCATTCCCAGCTCTTATCATAGAGGTTCTAATTATCGAAGAAATCTGATGTGAGTTTCCTATACGATCATATCCTGAAAATCGAGTTTTCCTGAAGATTTGGTTTATTCCGTTGGAGAGTTCCACTGAGTCAAAGCTTGGTATGAGGCTTGTGTCTGTTTCATGGCTATACAAATAAAGAGCGCGAGGTTCAAGTGTTTGATAAAATCTCTCGCCCCAAAGCGATACCGACCTGTCGAAAATAAGTCCAGAAGCTATCGAGGTTTGGAGCGCGGACACTTTTTCCGTTTCCGCTTGAGCATTCTCTGATTTGTCCATCTTGTATCTTTTGGTAAGTGCACGAAAAGATGGCTCGATAAAACCCCATGGTCTCTTGAATTCACTTCGTAGGTGAACGTCTAATACTAGTCGTCTTCCAGTGGGTGCTTCATCTGCGTTTGAGTCGAATTCTGTTGCTTGAAAGAATCCTTTCGTATCAACTGCCCCAATTTTTACTCCTCCTGAGAGAGTGAACCTAGGCAGTACCGAATATTGTCTAGCCTCTGTTGGTTCCAGCGATTTGAAATTTCGGAATTCAAGATTGGCATCCCATTTTCTCCGAGCATATTGTAGAGATCCGATTTGAAGCAATGATGAGGCGTTGGCTCTGTTTTGCAATCCAGAAAATTCGGAGTCAGAACTTGAGAAATCACCTAGGTCGTCGAAGTAGTAGATGTCGGAAATGTTTGTATAGTTGATTCTAGATGACCATGGTCCACTTCGACCTTGGTGATTTATTTGCAAAAGCCAGCGATCATCCTCTTTACTTTCTTCATTCCGATCGAGTCTAGTTTGTTTGTCGTTACGAAGGAAGCTGGAACCAATAGTGTTTTTGCTAAAAGAGTTTAAGAATCGGAGCTCGCCCTCGTGCATTAATCCCCTCTGAGCAATGTTTCTGAGAGTGTAGATAGCATCCATTGAGGGAGAAATATTAAGATAATAGGGGATCGCTAAATCTGTTCCGCCATCATTAGAGTGCCCTATAGCTGGCCA
>CAJYCI010000045.1 GCA_913428515.1 uncultured Gammaproteobacteria bacterium
TCACCGTCCGCAGGGACGACCAATGGCCTATTAGTTAGCGAATGCGGAAACATGGGGATCAAAACGACCGCGTTTAGGCTTGGATACATGATTGGTCCACCTGCCGACAAAGCGTAGGCGGTAGACCCAGTGGGGGAAGACACAATCAAACCGTCAGATTTTTGAGTGAAGACATAATGGTCATTATGGAAGATCTCCATCTCTATCATCTTAGGTGACACCACTGTATGCAACAACACCTCGTTTAACGCAGATGAAACTTCCTCCGAGCCTTCAGTTCTGCCTTCAAGAAGGAAATGCTCCTGAACGGAGTAGTCTCCCCTTAGGACTTGACCCACGCTGGTTTCAATATCGTCTGGAGAAACGTCGGCTAGAAATCCTAGCTTGCCTCTATTAACCCCTAGTATCGGCACACCGAAAGGAGCCATCTTTCTGGCGCAAGAGAGTATGTTGCCATCACCCCCAACTGCAATCACCAAATCGCAACAATGGCCCATCTCGTCCATAGTTTTAGGAACTGACAAGCTTGCTCCAAGCGCAGTAGAAGCTCCGATTTCTATGTAAACCTCCCGTCCATGCTTTAAAAGAAACCTTTCCACTAGGCGCAGTGAATCTCCTACCTGCTCGCTCACCACTCGAGCAACCAACCCAATTCGATTGAATACTTGCATAAAGATCCCCACGAAATCTTAGCCACATTAAACCATATCAGGCTTTGGGTTCCTAAACCGTTGTGACAAAAAAACCTATCTGTTTTATCCCGATTTTTAACTTGAAAAATAAAAAATTCCGTCCAAACTCTACACCTTAAAAAGATTAAGAAGATTGGCATGAATCCTCAAAATAGCTCTTCAAGAAAAGAGAATGTAAGTCGAGAAATTGAGATGCTCGATTCGAGCGAAACGGAATCTTTATGGGAATCTATAGGCCATGAAGTAAAGCTCAGGGCAGACTTCGAACCCATCATGTCTACGTTTCTTTACGCAACGGTTTTAAACCATAGCACATTTGAAGGGGCGCTCAGTTTTTTACTCGCGAGCAAACTCGACAGCCAAGTAGTGACTTCGATGGCCATCAGAGAAATAATTGACGAGGCGTATCAGGCCGACCCAAAGATCATCCAGGCAGCCGAGACAGACATTAAAGCCGTTAGAGAAAGGGACCCAGCGTGCAAAAGTTACTCTACCCCATTTTTATTTTTCAAAGGATTTCACGCGCTTCAGGGGCACCGAATAGCTCATTGGCTTTGGGAAAACGAACGCCACAGTCTTGCGTTCTATTTTCAAAATCAGATGAGTGAAAAATTTGGCGTAGATATCCACCCCGCAGCGAAAATAGGGCACGGGATAATGTTTGATCATGCAACTGGGATCGTCGTAGGAGAAACCGCTGTAATTGAGGACGACGTCACCATGCTCCATGGAGTTACTCTGGGAGGAACTGGGAAAGAACAAGGGGATAGGCATCCAAAAGTTCGTAGGGGCGTTTTGATAGGGACGTCTGCGTCGATCATCGGAAATATCGAAATTGGCGAGGGAGCGAAAGTTGGCGCCGGCAGCGTTGTCATGGAAAATGTGCCAGATCAGGTTACTGTCGCGGGCGTGCCGGCAAAAATTGTCGGAAAACTGTCGGGGAGCTACCCGTCCGAGGAGGTAGATCAAAAATTCTAATCTATCGCATTCTTTCCCTTTTCAATGCCTCGATAAGACAGGGTTCAGAAGGAAAAGAAAAACTAGGCAACCGATGCTCTAAATATGCTCTCGATTGACTGAGACAGCACATCGTTGAAAGATTCTTCACTTAGATTCACTGACAGCCCTTCGGTTAGCGCTCTAGAAAAGCTGGCAATCATAGCTTTTTGATTGAAAAGGCGCCTGTTAGCTTCATCTCTTGGATAACCTCCAGATAATGCGACGACTCTCATAACCCGCGGATGAGAAATTAGTTCCCTATAGAAATCTTTATCCTCAGGAAGTGTCAGCTTTAAAATCACTTCCTGAGAATCAAGCTGGCCAAGCTCCTCAAGGAGACACCCTTTTAAAATAGACTCTGCTTCGGTCTTCTCGCTACAGTGGATATCGATTTCAGGTTCTATTATTGGAATAAGGTTCGAGTCCAATATTCGCCGCCCAACATCGAACTGTTGAAAGACTATTTCCGCGATTCCCGCAAAATCGGCTGTATGGACAACCGACCTCATTTTAGTTCCGAAAATTCCGAAAGAACTCGCTTTAGCAAGAAGATCTTCAAGATCTATAATGGGTTTCATGAATTGCATCCCCCCCGAGATTTCCTCGAGACCCTTATCGACTTTCAGAAACGGGACAATTTTTTTCTTTTCCCATAGAAAATCTGCTGTATGGAGGTCTTCTACTTTCCTCTCCATAGTTTGCTCGAACAAAATAGCTCCTAAGATCTTATCCCCACTAAAGCTGACACTCTTTATGATTCTTGAACGCATCTGATGAACGAGATTAAACATTTCAGTTTCATCAATCCACGAACTGGTTTCTATTCCATATAGATTAAGCGCTTTTGGAGTAGATCCTCCACTCTGATCTAACGCAGCTATGAAACCATTGGCATTCGTTATCTTTTTCTTCTGTGCTTGCTTTTTTTCCATCTTAAGTGTTCTTTCGGATTATTTTTTTACCTTTGGCAAAGAGACAGTGGCCCTCTTGAATTACTAATTATACTCAAGTAAATCTTCGCAACTACCCCCAAATTTTTTAAAAAGCACACCTAAACACTCATTTCTTATTGGTTTTCCGACGAGATGTTCCAAGAGTTTATAAATTCTGCTTTATTCCAGCGAATATTAAAATCCAAAAAAAAAAATGGAAATCATCTCTATCTTTGGAAATCTCTCTTTCGCTCTAAGCGCTCTATCTTTTCTGATGCAGGACATGTCGCGTCTCAGGCTAATTGCAATAATGTCCGCGGTGTTAGGAATTTTTTACATCTATAATGTAACCGAGAGTCCACTTTGGCTCGTTATCTTCTGGCTTTCATCGTTTCTGATCATCAATTTATGGATGCTCGCAACCGAATACATCAGAAATAAATCAGCAACATTTAACACAGACGAACAGGACCTATTCGAAGCTCTTTTTCCTGAACTCAGTGCCTTCGAATTTCTTCAACTTCTTAATGCCGGGTCCTGGCAGTCTATATACCGCCGAGAAAGGTTTATCATTGACCAAAAATAAAACTTAAAGCTGGCTCTTATTTGAAGAGAGGAAGCCTTATCTTGGTGTGGGATCACCAAAAATTAAGGCAGTGGCTATCAAAAAATTCTGATGCGGCCTCGAGTTTCCAGCGATTAATAACTAGCGACTTGGCGGAAAAAACCTAAACGAGAACTTTTCACCAAAAAAATCTTCAAAAAAGTAAGAGCGTCGGATTGTGACGAGAAACCTTTATTGAACCAGCTAAAAGTTCGTGGCAGTATCTCAACTGCGATACTTCAAAAAAGTTCCAAAAATAAAAAGACAAACTTTTTCGCATAGGGGTATAAAATATGCCTGAAATCAGAGGATACTCACCACCAGTCCAAGAAACTGTCAGAAGAAATACATTAAGCGCAACCAATCGTCAAAGTGCTGGTGCTGGGGCTGAAGCCCAGCCTTCAAAAAAAACAAGAGACGTCGAAGTCATTTTGACATCGGAAGCGGCGCGTGGAGAAAAAGCCACTTACGAGAAATTAAATATGAGAAGAGCCTCTGCTGAAGCAGCAGAATTATCTCGATCTAAATCAGGCCAGAGAAACCCGCCCGAGGGAGCTCGCTCTGCTCAATCAAGTGAATTAACAAACAGAGCAACAGTGCCTCAAAGTAATGCCACTCGGTCCCGATAATAAGTCTTTAAAAAACAGAAGTGCTCAGCGATAAGGAGCTCGATGTTTCGCGATGCAAAGTAGCAACAAAAAGGGTTTTTTGGCGATGTTATGTAATTGGCTGGGTGGTAACCTCACAATCACCCAGGCGGATCACGCATATTTTTATTGTCTATTTCATTAGGAACTCGCAACGCTTTATCACGAGCGGGTGATTAAGTATGCGTGGAACGCTAAATAATTTATCATGGGGCCGAGGTCTCTGAGGGCGTCAACTATCTCTTTGATCTTCTCATATTTGCTTTGCCCACGTTAAACTATATGAAATAAATATCTTTATTAACTTCAACAAACTTAAAGGTTGAACATCAACTATGCCAAGACACATGTCAGAACAAGAAGCTCTTGCTTATATCGATACCGCTCCAGGCTGGGCAACCTTGTCAACCATAGGCCCGGATGGGTACCCGCACTCGATCCCAATTGGCTGGTTCAGAGTCCACGAAAAAATTTATATGGGGTGCATAGATCGAACGCAAAAAGTCAAAAATATCGAACGAAACGAGAAAATAGCGGTCTGCATAGAGAGCGGAACCACAATGAAAGACATAAAAGGTATTCTTCTAAGGGGAAATGCTTCAATAATTAGAGCCCCTGAAGATCGTCTGGCTGTATCTATTCTAGCCGCCAAATCTCGGGGCGTTGAAGAAAAAGATCTGCCAAAAGAAGCGAGCGATAAAGGAGCATATATTGAGCTTTCTGATTTTAAGATAACGTCATGGGATTACTCTAATTAAACCGCTAATGCCCTTTTCGCCTCAAAAAACATTTCGACCATAACATGTTCTGCTTCTTTTACTGTCTCCACCCTCCTTATTAAGGGTATTACTACGTCCACACTCTTTAGCCCGCCATCACTCTTATCCCGAATAGTAACCGCTATTTTCATTTCAATTTCGTCAACATCCTCAACTACCCCAGATTCACTCAACGGCAAGTTAGCGAAGTGTCGCAGGTAGAGTAAAACTGTATCGGGGTGGTCAGAGTTCATATGCGCTATGATCTCATTTTTCTCGTCTTGGCTTAATTTATTCATTTACTTTATCCCTACGAAGGTTTGAACCGACGTCTCTCTTTCCAAGGAGCTTGAAAAACTATCTTGTAGAAACGTTCAAAATTTAGGCGCTAATACCGGCGATTTCTCGCACGTCCCAGAAACGCTTTTTGGCCAAGATTGGGACCAAAACCGAAACATTCCCGAACCACGATCTATCTCAAATGCCCCTTTGCGGTCAATGTCGATTTTTACCTTGGCGGAAATAAATCTTTCTGACATCCTCAAATTTACTAGGTTAAAACTCTTTCTCTCTGAAGCGTTATTAGAATTCATAATCCCAACGAAAGTTACCTTGCCAGTTTTCTCTGGCTCATTTAAGGTGAAATAGAAACCTATTAATTTAGATTCTAGCCCGAAATGCCAGGCCTTACCCAAAGCCTCTTTCCCGTAATAAAAATTTGGCAAATCAGATTCACCTAGGCACTTTAGCTCTAGACTAGATCCCAAGGCTTGAGAAGCCAAAAAAATTAGATTGATAAAAGTAAAAATTTTCACTGTCGATCTTTTCGCAGGCAGAGAAGCATTAAAACCTAAGTAAAGTGCGAGCACTATAGCGAAGTTTCTTTCAAACTGCTTTTTAAGCCATTTTTTTTTATTGCAGACGGCCTTCACAGGATCCTGCCCACTAAAATTTAGTCTTTTTCCTGTCTGAAGTTGTTACGAGAGATTTATCGTCTCGATGCAATGAATTCCTAGGCAACCTATAAATTAAAGTTGAAAAATTTCGGTTTTTCGAGGACGCTAAAAAATCAATATAACCTTTACATATATTTTTTTTTTATGGTTTACTTTCTGTCAAGGAATCAAAAAGAACACAATGTCTTTTGATTCAAAAAACAGACAACTTCATCAGTAAAATAGGGGAAACAAATGGCTACACCTGCACAAAACAGAAAGAACATTCAAAAAAATAAGCGTTCGATTTTTGAGGTCGAGGCAAAAGTAACCGCTAATAGAGCCAAGGCTTATGCAACTAGATCACTTATAGAAGAGAACCGAGCGTCTATCCTCAAGAATTATACGGCTGCGTTTATGGGCAATAGACAACTAGCCAATCAAAACACTGATGACATTTTCAGAAACAGAAAAGCCGTGCTGTCAAATATGCCCACGAATAACGAAGTTGAAGAGAACTTCGTTCAATC
Organism: uncultured Gammaproteobacteria bacterium; assembly: GCA_913428515.1. Taxonomy (GTDB): domain Bacteria; phylum Pseudomonadota; class Gammaproteobacteria; order Pseudomonadales; family Azotimanducaceae; genus UBA9659. The sequence goes on from CAJYCI010000045.1 coordinate 6,098, forward strand.
AATGATTAATGAAGCTAATCTAGATTTTCTTGAGCACAGAGCAGGACTAAACGCGGCCGTCTTAGGGGTTAACGACCAGATGGTTAAAGTTAATGCTCTCCTCATAGAAATAAACGACGCAATAATGGCTGCCAACGAAGGCATTGTCCGATTCAACGCAAAAGAGATTGCAACGAATACAGAAATTCTTAACGGAAAAGTCAAAGCCAGCTCAGCCACTCCAGCTAAGAATGCGGCAAGAGTAAAAAAGAATGCGTCACGAGGAGCCGAAGTTGCCAAGAAAGCAAACGCGAATTCCAAAAAAATGGATTCTTTAGCAACATCTATGCAAGCAAATAGAAAAAGAATAGAGAAAAATGCTGAGAAAATCATGGACCGACGGGCTAGCATTCTCAAAAATGCAAGCAACATCTCTAAAAATCAAGAGCGAGTCGCTAAATATATATCCTCTTAATCTGCAGTAATGGTGGGGGGCTTACGACTTGCCCCCCACTTTTATTGGGCGCTCAGACTAGCGGCAAACCGTCCTTTAATTTCTTCGTTCAAAACAATGGAATCTTTTTTATTTAGGCGTTCGAGAACAACGCTGATAATATTTCCTGTGAACGGAAAATGGCTGGGATAATCGGATACGGGAGAGCCAGTATTTCTTCCTACGTCGAAGGTCTCTCCACTCATTGAGAAAATAACAGGCACTGTCCTATTTATTTTTTTGCCGTCTAAAAGAATATCGTCAACAAAAAGTCTAAAAAATCCACCTGCCCCAAAACCGCCGTCATGCGCATAATTGATTTTAATGTCGTGAATGCCAGCGGCAAGCTTGTTGGAACAGGAAACTTCTGTAAATTCTTTCCCAAACCAATTATAAACGAATTTAAGCCTCCCTGTGCTATTCAGAAAAAGGGCCCACCCTGCCATCGCGCCGCCCTGACAAGCAATCACTCCGGAATTACCAGTCTCTCTCAATTCTATTTTTGCAAGTATGTTATACGAAACGTTTTTTAGGTTTAATACAGAGAATTCGGGCATCCGAAAATGTTGGTCGTTATAAGCGACTCTGTCATAGCCGTCCAGAGAATGAGGGACTGAGTAATCCCCTCCCCTCCTGGACCCCGCGTCTCTGAGAGGATACACCTCATATTTTTTTGCCTCTTGGTCAAATTTCTTAATAAGAGAGACAAGCTTTTCCGGATATAGATCGGCCAAATCATTGCTCTGCGAAAAATCTTCGGTTATGTTATACAACTCCCATCGCTCTTCTTCTCCATCAAACTCATAACCCGCAAATCTAATCCAGGGTAGGCGCCCGTGAAAACATGAAGCAATCCAACCATCGTGGTACATCGCACGGTTTCCCAATATTTCAAAATATTGAGACTCTCTTGTTGAAGGAGCATCTCCAGAATCGAACGAATACAACATGCTTTTACCGTGAATAGGTTGTTGAAGGATTCCGTTGACACGCTCTGGCAAATCAATATTGGCTGCATCTAGAAATGTAGGGAAAATGTCTACGACGTGATGAAACTGGCTTCGGAACTTTTTCGATTTCTTCACGCGCTTCGGCCAACTGATCGCCAGGGCGTTTCGAGTACCTCCGAAGTGTGAGGCGACCTGTTTCATCCATTGAAAGGGAGAATCTAACGCCCAAGCCCAACCAACGTTGAAATGATTTTCACAGCGATTTGTTCCAAAATCCTCGATGTGCTCTAGCAGCCACTCAGGGTCTTCATGCGTCCCATTTTGAAATGAAGGAGCGCTCCAAGCACCGTGAATAGTTCCTTCTGCTGAAGCTCCATTGTCACCGGTAAGATAGACAACCAACGTGTTATCAAAACAGTCGAGCTCTTCGATAGTATCGATGACTCTTTTTACTTGGGCATCGGTGTGGGCCATAAATCCAGAAAAAACCTCCATTAGCCTCGCAGCAACCCGTTTATAACGGTCGGGATAATCGGACCAAGCCGGAATTTGATTCGGACGTTTAGACAAAGTTGTGCCCTTGGGGATTG
>CAJYCI010000046.1 GCA_913428515.1 uncultured Gammaproteobacteria bacterium
TTCCAACCTAAGTGATTCAGCAAAGACCATCGCCTCGATTTTAGGTCATATGCTCGAAAATGAATCAAGAGTAGTGGAAGTAGAGGCAGAGGCTGAAGAAAATTGGGTTCAACTTATAATGTCGGGCCCGGGGGCTATGCTTGGTTCACAGGACTGCACTCCAGGTTACTATAACAACGAGGGTATTGATCCTGGGCTTTCTAGAAAATCCTTTGCGGGATATCCGTTCGGACCTTTGGCGTTTTTTAAGTATATTTCCGAATGGCGAACTAGTGGGGATTTTATCGGTTTAAAGTTTAGGTAAAAGAAACCCCGGAATTTATCAATGAATTTGGACAAACTGAAATCAGCCGAGGCAAATTTTTTACAGATGTTCCCGGCTGGATTCGAGGACGAAGGCTTAACTGAGGTAAGAAAACGTCACCGTCTCGCTAGGATGAATCTGCTTGCTCTCGAGGTTTTTCAGGAGGCAAATTTTTTTATCGCAGATCAATTTTTAGAGGGTCTTATAAAGATCATTTCCAGATCCTCAATGTTGTCGATGTTCGAGAAGCCAAAATTCCGCGACATCATCTCATCATTAAACTCTTCTGAAAGAGAATTATTGACCTCTTACTACCGCGAACTCTTTCATGGAGACCAAGAAAATGGGTTCGATTCGATTGTTGATTTTCTAGCTTTTTATAAAATGGCGAAATGGAGTGTGGTTACGATTGGAATGTCCTACCACAAGCCAGAAAGGGAGGTTTTTGTAAAGCCTACGACCACAAAAAAAATAATTTCTGAATTAGAGCTCGATCTGATTTATCGTCCCAGGCCGACTTGGAGCTTTTATGAAAGATACAGGGAAACAGTTTTTGAAATAAAAAAAAATGTGAGCTCGAACCTTGCTCCGAATAATGCCGCTTTAACCGGATTCTTGATGTTAGCTCTCTGAACTTTTTATAATCCAAGAATGGTTTTAGCAATTATATTTCTTTGGATCTCTGACGATCCGCCTGCGATTGTTCTCATTCTATTGTTTAAAAAGCTGGGAGTAAGGGGCAGGTAACCTTCTGGCCCTACGAACTGATGGTGTCCAACTTCAAGAGCTTTGGGTTGCTTTGGCAAGCCATAATAAGCAGCCAGCTCCAATCCCAACTCGTCTGCTATCTGGAGAGTCTCGGCTCCTATTGCGCTGAGAACGGAAGAAATAGATCCTGGGCTTCCTCCAGATTCTATTGAAGATAGCGCTCTATTTTCAGACATTTCAATGGCTAAGGCTTTGATTTCAAGCGAATCTATCTTTGAGCGGAAAGCAGAATCCTCAGCTAACTTTTTTCCGTCCGATTGAGTTTCTTTTGCTAGATTTTTCGCTCTATTTAAAAGCCTGCGAAGCTCTACAGATGCCATAGAAAATCTTTCGAACTCCAGTAGATACTTGGCGACCGACCAACCATTATTTTCCTTACCCACTCTATTGGCCTTAGGAACCCTAACGTCATTAAACCAAACTTGATTCAGTTCGTGAGAGCCCTCCAGGTTAATAATAGGCTTGATCTCGATTCCAGTCGTCTCCATATCTATTAAAAGGAAAGATATTCCTTGTTGAACGCGTCCCTCGTTCGATGTCCTTACTAGAGCGAATATCATATTCGAGTGCTGAGCATGGCTAGTCCATATTTTCGTACCATTCACAATATAATCATCTCCGTCACTTACCGCCGATGTCTTGAGCGAGGCAAGATCTGAGCCTGAACCAGGCTCTGAATATCCTTGGCACCAAATATGTTCGCCAGAAAGAATTTTTGGGAGGTAATAGTCTTTTTGTTCTTTTGTTCCATGGCCAATCAACATGGGCCCACACATTTTTAATCCCATTGGCGCAATGCCTGGAGTGCCATAACGAGCGCATTCTTGAGAGAATATATATCTTTGCCTCGCAGACCAGCCGGTTCCACCGTATTCCTCTGGCCAATCAGGAGCTGCCCATCCCTTTTTATAAAGAACTGCTTGCCAGCTAGCGGCGGAGTCGGGCTCCTGCCAAACACTTGTTTTCTTTCTTCCAGCTTCTTTCAATTCGTCTGTTAACTCTGAATCCAGAAAATTTTGAACCATTTCCCTAAATTCTTTCTCGTCCTCAGGGTATTTCAATTCCATCACCTTGCGTTAAATTTTTGTTTGGCAAATACTTAAGCAGATTACAACTGTTGTGATTCAAAAGCTATACGCCTTATAACGTAAGAGAGAGAACTCAATCAGTGAATTTAGCGACAAGTTATCGTTAATATTTGTAATCAAAAGAGCAAAAAAGTTGAAGAGGCATTCCATGGCAATCAGTATCGATCCAGTAACGGGTTTGAAGAGGTTTAATACTCGAGCTTCCAAGGCAACGGAAAAGATAACGGGCAAAGGTTATTCGTTAGTTGACGAAGAATTATTTAAAACTTTACCAGAGCAATTTCCTGGCGCCGTTTTCGGTGCGCAAGAGCAGGCAAAGTACAAAGCATTTAAGGAAGCAAGGCGCGGTGCTGGGGATTACGTTTCTCTAGAAGGGGAATTCTCGAACTATATTAGGGATGTATACTCCGGTACACCGGTAGGTCGGGAGTCATTAGATGATGAATGCGAAATTCTTGTGGTTGGCGCAGGTTTTGCCGGACTTTTGCTCTGGTACAAACTTAGAGCCGCTGGATTTAGAGATGTCAGATTTTGTGAGCGTGGCGGCGATGTAGGAGGGACCTGGTATTGGAATCGTTACCCTGGCATCGCTTGTGATGTCGAATCCTATTCCTATCTGCCCTTACTAGAAGAGATGGGATACGTTCCTACGATGAAATTCGCTTCGGGCTTTGAAATCCTTGAGTATTGCCAAAAGATGGCAGAAAAATTCGGGTTTTATGAACATTGCCTATTCCATACAAACGTGGAGAAAACTGAATGGAGCGAGAAAGAAAAGGCCTGGACTGTCTATACGGATAGGGGGGACAAGATGAGGGCTAAATTCGTTATCTTAGCTAACGGGATTTTAACCACGCCTAAGTTAGCACGGATAGAAGGAATGGAGAGGTTTGAAGGAAAATCCTTCCATACTTCCAGATGGGATTATCAGGTTGATCTAAAAGATAAGCGAGTTGGGATAATTGGAACTGGTGCTACGGCGGTCCAGACTATCCCAGAGCTAGCTAAGATAGTTAAGGAGCTTTATGTTTTTCAGCGAACTCCGTCTTCAGTGGATGTCAGAGATCAACGGGAGACAACGGCTGAGGAAATAGAGACTTGGAGCAACGAACCTGGTTGGGCGCGTGCGAGAAGGGCCAGATTCGCAAAAATATCAGCAGGCAGAACAGCTATGAAAGCTAATGACGATTATCTTTCAGGAAAAGTCGCAGATTTTAAAGATAGAAAATCTCATGCTAGTAGGCTCTCGGCGAAAGGATTGATGGAAAAAACTCTTGATAGCAATTTCCGTATAATGGAACAGATCAGGGCGAGAGTTGATTTAATCGTCAAAGACAAGAAAACGGCTGAAGCTTTGAAACCTTACTATCCTTACGGATGCAAAAGACCTACTTTCCATGATGAGTACCTGCCCGCCTTCAATCTCTCCCATGTGCATTTGGTTGATACTGCTCCAAATGGTGTTGAGGAAATTGACAAAGATGGCGTTTCCCACGGGGGAGAACATTATCCGGTGGACGTGCTCATTTACGCGACTGGTTTTCAATGGATGGCCACGTCAACCTTCAATATGATATTTGGTAGAAATAACTCTTCTTTGCGTGATAAGTGGAAATCTCAGGGAACAAAAACTTTTCTTGGCATCCACAGTCACGACTTTCCAAACCTCTTTATAGTAACAGGCCCTCAGGGCGGTGGAGGAAGCTTTAATTTCACTGATGCGATTGACACCCATACTGAGTACATCGTTGAGTTGTTAGAAAAATTAAGAAACGAAGGAATTAAAGTCGTGGATGTGGATTCGGATTCAGAAAATCGTTACGCGGAGCATTGCCGAGCAGCTGATGCAGCCTCAGCGCCTCTCCGAGATTGCATTTCTTACTATAATGGAGAGGGAGAGGCTGAACCCGGAAGTTTGGCTTATTACGGGGGCGGGGCATGGCACAAAATTCGTCGAGAAGCGCAAAACACCCTTGAACCTTATAGGTTTGAGTCCTAATCAATTCTAAATAGGAATACAATAGTTTCTAAATATTCCTTTAAAGGAGTGAACCTTATAGTGATAATGTGCGTATCTAAGTTTTGAGATCACTTGATATTTAAAAGGGAAAGCGTCATGTCATTAGCAAAAACGGTAGCTTTTAAAGAGAATCACTTAGAGTTTGAGATGGCTGAATTGAAGAAGAGACTGACTAGCTGTGAGTCTGAAGAGTCACTATCCGAATGGGAACTTGCAAGATCCACCAGCAAAACCTGGTCGATGGAGCAAGATTAGTTTTTTGTTCGGCGTAGGAACCCTCTAACAAACCCCCGAAAAACCCCAAATCGTCGTAGGGCCAGAACTTGGCCCCTTCATGATCCTTATCCAATCACGTCAAAGCCTTTTTGCGAGATATTAGGTAAGCTATTATTCTTCTAATAGAAATATTCGGGAGTAACTATGGGCACAATTATTCAGCGCTACGAAGACTTTGATGTCGAGGTAGCAAATAAAACCATAGGGGAGCACTTCGAGGGGGAGATCACAAACGTTAAGATTACCGGCCTTGGCGAGGGTGTCGGGCTTATGTCTTCGATTGCACGGGGGCATTTGACATTATCTACAGGAGAAGAGAAAACGGTCGTTGTTAAATGCACCGCCCGAACGGAAAATAGCGAGCTTTCAAAAGGGCTGAATTTTTACAAGAACGAAGTCAACTTCTATCTGCACTTAGCAAACGACTGCCCTATTGATGTCCCAAAATGTCTCTACGCCTCTGTCGATCCGATCACCCAAGATTTCTTACTGGTACTAGATGATTTAGGAAATGAGACCGCGGGGGATCAGCTAGTAGGAATTTCCGAAGGCCATTTGCGAGCCGCCTTTATGAGGGCGGGGCAGTTACACGGTTTGTATTGGGGGCGCACTTCAGAATTCGATTGGCTCAATTATCAGCTTGATATGCGGACCACTTTGTTCAGACGAGATAATATTTTGCGACCGGGTATTGAGCCGACCTTAAAAAATTTTGGGCAACACTTCACAGGAAATCGAGAAGAAGTTGTCAGGAAAATCGGAGATCAGTACTCAGATTTATTTCTCCAAGCAATGAGTGGTGAGCAGACAATCATTCATGGAGACTATCGGGTAGATAACTCCTTTCTAGTAGAGAGGGATGGCTCCCCAGATATTATCTCGGTGGATTGGCAGAATACGACAGGAGGCAATGGCACTCATGATATCGCTTATTTTAGCGCACAGAGTTGCGATGCTGAAATAAGAGGCGATACAGAGCTAACTTGCTTGCGGAAGTATCATGAAACACTTATCGACATGGGCGTTAGGAATTATAGTTTTGATCAGTGCGTAGAGCACTATCGATATAATTTGTTAATTCTTATGATCACTCCCATTGCGATCTGCGGCACGCTAGATCAAGGAAACGAACGAGGGGCTCAGGTCGGTGCAACTGGGCTGCAGAGGACTTTTGAGGCGATCGAATCTCTCGATTGCGCGCAGTTGCTAAAATAAGAAGAAGTTTTGGTATAAATAGAATTAGGTTCTACTGTGCTGGGGCTTTTAAAGTCTGGATTGGAATTGTGATTTAATCTCTCACCAGCAAATCTCATTTCCATTCCACGACCAAAACCTCCCAGTGTCCGCAGGCTTCAGATTATTCGCCATTTGGCTCAGATATGCGGCGCTTTGCGAGGTGGAGAGCAGAGCATGTGTCTTCCCTTCGCCAACAAAAGGAGCAGAAAGCTTTGTCGTCACTGTACCCGGATGAAAAGCCGCAACGCAACAGTTTGGGACGCTTTTACTCCACTCAATGCTAAGGGTCTTTATCGCCATATTTAAAGCGGCTTTCGAGATACGGTAGCTATACCAACCCCCGAGTTGGTTATCCTCGATTGATCCTACCTTTGCTGATATCGTAGCGAAAACACTCTGCGAGCTTTGGCGAAGCAGCTTTTGAGAGTGCTTTGCGATAAGAAGCGTGGGGAGTGTGTTTATGCGTATGCTTTCCTCAAGGCCATGGGGCTCGAATTTTCGAATGGTTTTCTCTGGCAGGCCATCCTCTGTTGAGAGAAATCCTACGCAGTTTATCAGCAAATCTAACGAAGAGATTTTCGACAAAGAATTCTGAACGTCAGCCTCTTGCGACGGATCCATCCGAATTAAGTCGATTGATTCGGACAATTCTGGCGGCAAATTTTTGCAGTATGTGCCTATAACGTGATGTCCGTTCACGGCGTAGTTTTCCGCCAGTGCCCGCCCAATTCCTCCGGATGCACCTACGATTAATACATCCAAGTATTTTCTCCTTGAGCATAAAAAATATTTTCTCTAAATAGTGATACGACATATACTTTTTTTGAGATTAGACGCGCCATATTTAAGGATAGTAAACGCCAAAGTAATTAATTATTCGGAAAATTTCTTTGTTTTATAGGTATAAGCTGTTTCAAATTCTTGGGTATCTCGGGCTGCTGCCGATGATTGCACCCTTATTTTTTTTCGACAACCCATTTGCGGTAAGATTTTTTGTAACCTATTCCCTGGCCATTCTATGCTTTGTCTCTGGGGCTTTGTGGTCAAAAAGTCTTTTGTTGGCTGGATCTGAACAAAACCAAAATAAAATACTCATTATTTCGAATGTCTCTGTTTTGATCGCCTTCCTCTCTGTATTGTGCCTCGATCAAATTGTTTTGTTAGTCTTAGCAAGCCTTTTTGGGGTAGTCTTATTTGTAGAGAAGCGTTCCCTTGATGGTGAGGATCTAACCGACGGCTATTTGAAGATGCGAGCAATTGTCTCAACAATCGTGATGATCCTGCACATTCTAGGATTTGTTATTTTGAGAGTAGTATAAATGCAAAACATATTGGCTTTTTTTTTGTTTTTCTCTTTTTCAGGGATAGTGTTGGCTATTGAGACTCCTGATTATGAGGTAATCGATACTCTTCCAGATTTGGTAGAGGTGAGGAAGTATGCTGGCGCGACGATAGCTTCGACCACGGTGGCCAGCGGAATCAGAGAATCTGGAAACGTTGGTTTCAGACGGCTCGCTGGTTATATCTTCGGTGATAATGAAGTTAATAAAAAAATAAAAATGACCGCTCCTGTAATGCAGCAAAAGAAAAGCGAGGGAATTTATGAGGTCGTTTTTTTTCTTCCGAGAGATCTTTCGGCTCCTCCACGCCCTTCAAATCCAGATGTTTTGATTAAAGAAATCAACATGGAGGTAGCTGTGCTTGCATATAAGGGTGGTTGGAAGGTAAAGACCTACGAAGAAAATTTAGAAACGCTCAGATCCAGATTAGCAGAGAATGAGAAATGGAAAATAGGTGGTGATCCGATTTGGGCACGATACGATCCCCCTTGGATGCCTTCGTTTCTTCGCAGCAATGAAATAATGTTGCCTGTGGTTCGTCGATAACATAATCGCAATGGTTGTCAGTCGGCGAAGATAGTTGCGTTATCCATTATATGCTTGGTTTGCGAAGATCGAAAACTTTGCAGATTAGCCCTGACTTTCTCATCTTGGAGACTCAATATCTGAGCTGCCAACAAAGCAGCGTTCCCTGAATTATCAATACCCACGGTTGCAACGGGTATCCCGTATGGCATTTGCACGATCGATAGCAATGAATCCTGTCCTTCCAATTTCGTCGCAGAAATTGGGACTCCGATTACTGGCAAAAGAGTTAGAGAGGCGACCATGCCCGGCAAGTGTGCCGCGCCGCCAGCTCCAGCTATAATGACTTTCAAACCATTCTTCTCAGCGTTTTCAGCATAATCAAACATTTTTTTTGGAGTCCTATGAGCTGAGACTATTGACAATTCGTGCCTAATCTCTAGCTGCTCCATGGTTTCTCTCGCCTTCTCCATAATGGACAAGTCGGAGTTGCTTCCCATAATTATTCCAACTGCTGCTGCCTTTTTTTTCATA
>CAJYCI010000047.1 GCA_913428515.1 uncultured Gammaproteobacteria bacterium
TCGAAGACAGCTTTATACAAAGTGTCATTTTGAAAACTCCGCCTCATAAAAAAAGCACCACCTTTTCTTAACAGAGTTCCTATGACTGGGAGATTAAGATTTTTTCCAGCTGCAATATGGGGGGGTGTTAAACCACCGTGATAGAGAACGTAGGATAATAGAAGGTAATCTATGTGGCTTCGGTGACACGGCACATAAATTAGGGCATGGGTCTCTGCGATTTTTTTTACCTTCTCAATATTGTGAACTTGAAGGCCACTATACAGGTGGTTCCAAACCCAGTTTAAAAGAGTGTCAAAAAATCTCACTGTTCTGTAAGACTGATCGGCGAAAATTTCGCGGGCGTACTTCCCAGCTTTTTTTCTAGCTTTTTGGTTTTTGATACTAAGGTAAGAGCTTTCCCTAATTATCGCTTCCTCTACACGCTTCGAGCCGAGAACCGTTTTGATAAGCTTTTCTCGGTTAGATAGATCTGGACCCAGAACTGCTCGTTTCTGATTCTTGAAATAGGTTCGTAGAATGCGGAGAATTTTTCTAGTTTTTCGTGGAACGCTTGTTTGATCAGCAGCAATATTAGAAAAGTTCAAAAACTCCCCGAATTCAAGGTAAATGTGCTTACGATAAAACATTGCCGCAATGATTCTCTTTGCTTGGCTAGTTCTCTTCCAATATTCTGAGAATAGAAATTTTCCTATTGAGTTTTCTCGCTCTGGTTGATGTCCCCAAAAAAAAGAGACCGGCACGACTACTACTTTTTCGTGTGGAGTCTTTTTTTCGATGTTTGTTATTTGAAAGATTTGAGGTGGAACTCTGAGAACAGTTTTTCTTCCAAATAACCCTTCGGATCTTCTAATGAAAAAAAAGGCTGAGGAATTATTTTCAAAGGGTGTCGGCAGCTTATGGGCCTTGCACGCTATGTCCAGTAACACTAAATCAGTAGTGGATTCGTATAAGAGGGCGTAATAAATTTTAGTTTTGGTTCCCAAATCGGATTTAAAGCTTTCTAAACCTCTTACTTTGGGCTCGATCCAAAAACGCACAACTTTTTTAGCCGCCGATAAAAAGATCTTTCTGTCAAGATCCCATCGACTTTTATTTTTTTGGAGCTTTTCCATTGAAAAGATCATAGACGATATCAGATGAATTAGTACCTTCAATCTCGATCTCATAAATAGCCCCAATTTTTCTGTTGGTAACCTTGGATATTGAAGGTCTACTGTCAAGCACCGTGGGCCTTAGAAATACTAGAAGGTTTTGTTTTTCGATCGATTTGGCACTGCTTTTAAACAACAACCCTAAGCCAGGTATGCTCCCTAAAATAGGGACTCTGGAATCGCTGATGGTTTCCTTGTCTCGAATTAAACCGCCAAGAATAATCACTTCTTGGTTATCAACCAAGATAGTGGTGTTTATCTCTCTTTTATTGGTTATTAAGTCTGCACTTCCTGCCGATCCTATTGCATTTAGAGAGGCAGGATCTACTTCCGAAACAACTTGATGAACTTCTAGTCTTACCAGATTTCCATCGTGCACATGCGGCGTAACTTTTAAAGTCAGGCCAACGTCCTCTCTTTGTATTGTTGTAAATGGGTTCGAGGCTCCTTCACTGCCAGTAACCGTTGATCCCGTACGGAATGGAACGTTCTGACCCACGACAATCTTGGCTTCTTTGTTATCCATTGTTGTTATGCTCGGTGTTGACAGAAGGTTTACATCTCCATTGCCGGAAAGAGCCCTGATAATTATTCCAAAGCTTGTTCCGTTAGAGTTTTCTCTTCCTGCAGCAATAAAGGGCGCGGTACCCAGATCTACTGATTGTTGTGTCCCCAACGCAATGCTCTGAAGGATTTGAGCAAGTGTTCCCGACGGTGCGGTCAGTCCAATTGGGATGGTTTTATTGTTTGGGGCTGTATTAGCAACAAAAAGCTCTGTTCCTAATTGGCGTGTAAAATCAGCGGTTACTTCTACGATCGCTGCTTCGATTAGAACCTGCAACCGGCGTAAATCGAGCTTTTCTATTATATCTTTTATTTCAAGCATTGTTGAAGGCGCTGCTCTTATCACAAGTGCGTTCAGTGCTTCGTCGGCTTGGATGCTAGCTTTCACTGTGTTTTCGTTCCCCGCTGCTTTTTCGGTGTTTATTATATTTTCGAGCAATTCAGCCATTTCACTCGCATCAGAATGGGCGAGTCGGACAACTTGGGTTGAACCAGACCTGTTGGCGGGAACATCCAAACGTCTTATGAGATCGATGATCTTTCCAACTGTTTCTTTTTCGCCTTTAACTATAAGTGAATTAGTTCTAGCACTCCCGACAATAGAAATTTTGTTTGGGCCTTTTGCGCTAGAACCGATTTGATCTGGTGCAATCTCTTTTAAAAGCTCGACCATGTCTTCAACCCAGGCTTCATTTAGATTGATAATCTCGATGGTCTGGTTTTCTGAAACATCAATGCGCTCAATCATTTTTGCCATGCGTGCTACGTTCTCCGCGTGATCACTTATTATGAGAGCGTTCGGAGAGTCTATGCCTGCAATGTGTCCGTATTGAGGTATTAATGGACGGAGTATTTTTACTAAGTCAGCAGCGGGGGAATTTCTCACTGGCAACACCGATGTGATCAGCTCTTCAGATGACTGATTGTTAAAAAAGTCTCTTGGATTACTACTTTGTTTGGCCAAAACCTGTTGCACTATTTTTATAACATCTCCATTCGGAACAGCTGCATAACCATGCACTCTTAATACAGATAAAAAAAGTTCATAGACTCCAGGTGCAGTCATGGAGGCAGACGAGATAACAGTAACGTTTCCTTTTACTCTTGGATCAATTATGAAGCTCTTTCCAGTAATCGTTGACACCTGGGTAACGAATTCCCGAATGTCAGCGTTTTTTAGGTTTATGCGCCAAGTTCCTGATTCAGCCACAACTCCAAACGATAAAAATAGGAGAAAGCCTAAAAAAAATATGTTTTTTTGTCTGCGCATTGTTTGATTCTTCTCGACTATTTTATCGTCAGTACTCATTTTTCACTTTTAGTCACTATTGCCAGGAACGGGGACACTTAGAAAAAATTTCCTCTCTCCTCGTGCGACCTCTGCACGAATCCTTCCAGCAGACATAGCTTGTCTCGCAATATCCTTTTCAGATAAGCCATTTCCAAGGTTCTGTCCATTGATTGACAGAATACGGTCCCCCACCTGGAGACCAGCTTGCAGTATTCTTTTGTCCGCGTTTCTGTCGATCTTGAAACCTTTCTCGTCCCCGTTTCTTAGTCTTATTACACCCAGTTCGTTAAGTGCTTCTGATGGTTTGTTCATGAATTTTTCTTTCATATCGACCTGATTAGTTGGATTGTCAGCCGCTCTTCCTTTCGTTGTTTTTTTTTGAATTGATGAAGGAACATCATTAGCGATCTTCGCTAAATGTTTAATTCCGGTTTTTGTTGCTTCGGACCCTGGAAGCACACTATTACTGTTTATTGTCCTGAATTTTTGATCCGAGAAGACAATTCTTTCTCTTCGCCCGTTCCTGCTTATCAGGACGTAGCCTTCACTTATTGCTACAATTTTTCCCTTACTGAAGATGTTGTCTCCAACAAGAAACAGCTTCCCCTTTTTTTTGTTTTCTCCGATTATTGCTGTTGATTCTTGGGGATCTTCAGCAATAAATATTCCCTGTAATTCCAGATTTAAACTTGTTTCAGGCGAGCTAACCTGGTTCAGGATTTGGCTTGATTTTACAGTTTCTCCAAAAAGCTCGATAGAAGAAGCCAGCTTTTTGTTTCTCAAAACCGTTAGTTCTTGAGCTTCTTCTTCAAGTTTGAGCGCGTTGGGGAGGTTAGCTGTTTCGATAATTAGCAATACTGTATTTGTTAACGATAAACTGACGATCACCGTTGCAGCAGCCCAAATTGCAATCAAGATATAGGCTTTGTTAATCCTAAGTAAGTACAGAACCGCGTTCATCTTATCAGTTTCTCTTGCTCTTAGCCGTTTAAGATACCACAGAAGAGGGGATAGCAGATCAAAGTATTTTCTCTTCCATTATGATCGCTGGATCTTTTTGGTTAACAGCCCCTGAAGCAGGGAATGGGATCTTTGCAATTTCAAAAAATAGGTGATTGATTTCTGCCTTGGCCCAGCCTAATCGGTTCAAAGATAAAATTATAATTTCTTCTGACTTGGAATATATATAGAGTTTAACTTCTTTGTTTTCTATCTTGGCGATGCCTCGCAGCATTGGTAACTGGGTCCTCAGTCGCTCCAAAGGTGTTTCTATTTCTGTAACCCCCCCGGGCCATACCAGTCTTCCATTTATTTTACTAGGCCAATTATTAGACACGTAAATTTCTGGGGCGGTGACGGTAAAGCTCTCAGATAGTCTGAGCCCGTATGGTCCTGTTGTTGCATTAATAAAGGAGGAATTAATCTCTAGATCTAGATTAGTCAATTTCACAGCGTCTCCGGATACGGAAAGATCAGATTTTCCCTCAAGACCGGCGGCATCAAGCGAGAGATCTAGATTGAGCCTGCCCAAAATTATCGGGAAGAAGGCCGCGTTCCAAGAGACACTCGTTACCGGGAACTCCCGGTATTTAGTTTCTAGACTTCCCTTCCATATTGTCCCCGAGATTTTTCCTAGCTGAAGACCTTTTAAGTTCTGAACCACTCTATCTATTTGCCCAGAAAATAAAGAGGCGGGGAGGTTAATGATAATGCTGGTGCAAAAAGTTAGAGTGCCAATGAGAAGTAATATACCGGTTCTTGCTACCATTTAATTCTATGTATTCCGTCGCTGTTAATTTTGAACCAATCCTCATCTTCAATGGAATTCTCATTCCAACCACCCGTGGAGCATCGAGCTTCAAGTTGGAAGTAGTTGAATGCATCTCTGGCGCATTGGAGATCTGTTTCCCATTTTGTTTTGTTAGGAGAAAAACAGATCGAGGTAAAGCCTGGTTCTACGGCATCTTCTAAAATTCTGCACTCTATTTCCTGTTCGGCGTTGCAAAGTTGCACCACTGCAGTCGTGCCAATCTTGCTTGTGCTGCTTACCCCCCAACTCGTCCCCAGCCACGCGTTTATTTCGTTGATCTTTAGGTCTTTTATATAAATTTCTATGTCGGGGAAATTCACGATTTGAATATCTTCTTAAGAATTAATTCATAAATATTCGATAAATCTTCTATCTCTTTTACAGGAATTGCCTCGTTGACTTTATGAATCGTTCGGTTTGTCGGTCCCAGCTCTACTACTTCGATCCCCATTGGCGCAATAAAGCGGCCATCCGAGGTCCCGCCCGAGGTAGAAAGTATGGTCTCAAGCCCGGTAAAATTCTTGATACTCTCTTGAACTACAGGGATTAGAGTCCCTCCTTTCGTAATAAAAGAGTTGCCCGATAATTTCCAATCAATATGGAACTCTTCGCAATTCCCTCTAATTAAATCCTCGGTTCTCGCTATGATTTCTTTCTCGCTTAGCTCGGGAGAGAACCGAAAATTGAAATCGACTACAGCTTCACCAGGGATTACATTATTGACGCCGGTGCCACCTGATATATTGGATACCTGGAAACTTGTTGCAGGGAAAAATTCGTTTCCGGAATCCCATTTTTCAGTGCACAAAGCGATTAAAATGTTAGAGCATTCGTGAATTGGGTTTCGCGCGAGATCCGGGTACGCCACATGCCCCTGAATACCTTTTACTAAAAGCTTGCCGCTCAGAGAACCCCGTCGCCCGACCCGGATTGTGTCTCCTAATTTCTCGGAACTTGAGGGTTCTCCTATTAAACAGAAATCAATTTTTGTTCCATCATCTATTATCGTTTTTATCGCCCTGGCTGTCCCATCTACCGCCTGGTCCTCTTCATCTGACGTTAAAAGAAATGCAATAGTCCCCGGATACTCTTTCTCTGACTGTAAGAATCTCCCAGTAGCGGTAATCATAGCCGCGAGCGATCCCTTCATATCAGCTGCTCCCCTGCCATGGAGTATATTGTCGTGAACTGTTCCTTCAAAGGGATCGAACTTCCAGTGCTCAGCCGGCCCCGCTGGAACTACGTCAGTATGGCCTGCAAAGCAAAACGTCCGGCCCTTTTTTCTTCCTGTTCTTGTTGCCCAAAGGTTTTTAACTGGTCCGAAGGGAAGGTCTTTTACTTCAAAGCCCTGTTCAATCAAAATCTTTTTTATAATTTCCTGACAATTGCTGTCGTTTGGAGAAATCGATCGTTCTTTGATAAGTATTTTAGCAAGATCAAGCGTGTTCATATTCGTAACTCTAATTATTGTCGTGCAACAGCGGGTTCAAAGAAATGGCATTCCTGTTAGTCCGACACTCAACTACTCCCGAAAGAGAATTTCTAATGAACAACATATCCGGTTGTCCTGAGAGATCTCTTGCCTTTACTTCCTTTATAGTTTTTCTATCTTCATCTAATACCCTAACTAAAGTTCCTGGGGTAATGTATAAGCCCGCTTCGATAGTGCATCGGTCACCCAAGGGAATTCCAGTCCCTGCATTGGCGGAGATAAGACAGTCTTTACCAATCGTGATTAAAACATTGCCGCCCCCTGAAAGCGTTCCAGCTGTGCTCGCGCTTCCTCCGAGGTCTGTCCCCGATCCGACCAAGACCCCTTGAGAAATTCGTCCCTCGACCATGTTGGGACCGCAAGTTCCTGCGTTGAAATTAACAAACCCCTCGTGCATCACCGTCGTGCCTTCCCCAAGAAAGGCTCCTAATCTGATCCTAGCGGAATGGGCTATTCGCACCCCGCTTGGAATAACATAGTTGGTCATTCTAGGAAATTTGTCTAAAGAAAAAACCTCTAGGTGCTTACCTCTGAGTCGGTTTTCCATGATCACTTCGTCAAGTTCGTTCGGGTCAATTGCTCCATCACTTGTCCAAGCGACAGTTGGAAGGCATGTGAAAATATTTTCTAGATTCATGCTGTTTGGCTTAGCTAAGCGAGTCGAAAGCAAGTGGAGTTTTAGGTAGGCTTCAGGAGTTGACTTAACGGCACCATCAGTCTCGATCACTGAAAGGACCTGTGGCATCGAGGACGAGGCTAATTTCTCTAACAATTTTTTTTGTTCAGTATCTTTGAATTCGCGCGCGCAGTCGGATATTTCTTCCGCTGACAACGCAAGGTCTTGGCTTCCACCGGTGTAGCCAGTATTTTTTCTAACTATATCAAAGGTTTCTCGCTCTGGTGATAATATAGGAGCAGGGAAGAAGGTTTCTAACCACTCGCCTTTCTTGTTTTTAGTGCCTAAGCCGAACCCAAGTGCAAACATGTCGTTACTCATTTAAAAAGATAATTATTATACGTTGATGCGGCTTATATCACTAAATTAGTTTTATTGATTATTCATGAATTGTCTAATTCGGATTGCTGCTTCTTTGCATTCTTCAAGCGAATGCACCAGAGCTAGCCTGACCCGATTTTTGCCCGGATTCCCTTCGGAAGTGTTTCTAGATAAGAAACTGCCGGGGAGAATTTTTGTATTGGTCTGTTCGAAAAGATCTAGGCTAAATTGTGTGTCAGAGCCGGGCGTCTTAGGCCATAGAAAGAACCCGCATTCGGGTAAAGGAACGGACAGCACTGTTTCGAGAATGTTTTTAATTGCGGATACCTTTTCCCGGTATAAGCTTCGGTTTTGTATTACGTGATCTTCATCCGCCCAGGCTAATTCACTTACAAATTGGTGGTGCAACGGCATTGCGGAGCCATGATAAGTCCTGTAGAGGAGGAATTTTTCAATTAATTCTGCGTCTCCAGCCACGAAGCCGGATCTGAGTCCTGGGAGGTTCGATCTTTTTGAGAGAGAGTTGAAGACCAAACAGTTTTTATAGTTGCTCCTGTTTAAGTTATCACAGGCTTGCAGTAAACC
>CAJYCI010000048.1 GCA_913428515.1 uncultured Gammaproteobacteria bacterium
CCAAACAGTTTTTATAGTTGCTCCTGTTTAAGTTATCACAGGCTTGCAGTAAACCTGGCGGAGGCGAAGCTTCTGTATGATAAATCTCTGAGTAACACTCATCAGATATGATTACGAAGTCATGCTCGTCAGATAGTTGAATAAGGTGTTTCAAAATATCCAACGGAACCACTGCCCCACTGGGATTTCCAGGCGTACAGATATAAAGAAGTTCGCACTTGCCCCAAGTCGATTCATCTACTTCTTCGAAATTAGGCTGAAAACCCGTGTCTTCAAAACAATTAATGAAGTACGGGTTGCTTCCCGCAAGTATTCCTGCCCCTTCGTATATTTGGTAAAACGGGTTTGGCATCAGCACTAAACCAGCTGATTTGTTCGACACAACGCATTGGGCTATTGCAAAAAGAGCTTCCCTGGTGCCGTTGACTGGCAGTATCTGTCGTTCTGAATCTACTGAGGATTTCAGATCGTAGCGCTTACTTAAAAATTGGGCAACACTATCCCTAAGCGACTTTAAGCCTCGTGTGGCTGGGTACGACCCCAAAGCCTCTGACAATTTTCTCTGGTCCTGAAAAAAGTTTAGTACGAAATCTGGGGGGTTATGCTTGGGTTCGCCAATCGTTAGAGCTATGGCCTTGTCCTTTGACTTTGTCGGTGTTCCGTCAAGAAGATCAGCTAGTTTTTGAAAAGGATAAGCTTGCAATCTTTCAAGTTCTTTGTTCATTTTTCTTTCGCTAGCTTTTGCGCGTGATTATCTAAAGATTCTTGAAGCGCAAATTTTAATTGATCAGCTCTCGGTTGCTCTATTGCTAAATTAATCGAAGTAGATGTGACATAAAAGATGTCTTCAACTTTTTCCCCGAGCGTAGTTATCCGTGCCGATATGATATCTATCCCATATTTGTTAAATGAGTCTCCGATGACCGCAAGGACGCCAGGCCTATCTGCTGTGGTGACTTCTATCACCCATATGTTCTCGTCAACCTTTTTATTTATAGTAACACTAGTTTTGCTTGCGAACTGTTCAAGGGATGATTGTATGAGAGGTGAATATTTTGATTTCTTTCCTTTTTTAGCAATTGAGTCTTCAATCTGAGATCTTATCCTCTCCATTCTAGTTGCATTTTCTTCGACCGATAGTCCGTTTTTTTCAAGCACTGCAAAAGTATTGAATGTTTTTTTATTATCTTTTGACGTTGCGATTCTCGCATCAACAACATTAAGGTGAAGTTCGTCAATTGCCAAAATAATTGAAGTGAATAGGTCTCTTCGATTTTTTGTGTGGACAAATATTTGAGTGTATCCAGAATCGCTAGCTCTAGATTTATCATTCCGCACTAATACGATCGGGTTCTCCCAATTGGATTCTTGTAAAATAGCTCTTGTGTGCCAAGTTATGTCACTTACCCTCTCTTTTAGGAAGTAATCGTCATCGACTCGAGACCAAATTGTCTCGATTTCGTTGTAATTAAATCCCTCTTTCTCGAGGAACGTCATCGCTTTTTGTCTTACATCTTCGAGATATTCGTTTCTGTCAATCACCATTTCTAGACCCTTTCTGAGAGTCCGTTTCGCCTCAGAATATAATTGGTTCATTAACGATGCGCGCCACCCATTCCAAAGATTTGCGTTTGTCGCGTTCATGTCAGCGACGGTCAAGGCGTAGAGATAATCTAATCTGGTTTGATCTCCAACAAATTTCGCGAAGTTATGAATAACATTTGGATCTTGTATGTCTTCGCGCTGTGCTGTGGTCGACATGGCTAAATGATTTTCCACGAGCCAACAGACTAAATTTGTATCCCAGGGAGGAAGGCGATGGTTTATACAGAATTGCTTTGCTATCGCCGTACCAATTTTAGAGTGGTCACCTTTCAACCCTTTTCCCAGATCATGATAAAACCCAGCGATGTATAATAATTCCACTCTCGGAAGTCGGGAATGAATATGAGCTGCTATTGGAAATTTTTGCTCATTATTTTTGTACCTAAATCTCCTCATGTTTCGAACTACTTGAAGGGTATGCGCGTCAACTGTGTAACTGTGAAAAAGATCGAATTGCATGTGTCCGATCACCCTTTTGAATTCTGGCAGGTATGCACCTAATACGCCCCAGCGGCCCATTCTCCTGAGTTGAGTAAACAAATGATTAGGCGCGCCCAGAATCTTTAAAAAAGCAGCATTATTTTTAGGGTCCATCCTAAAATCTTCGTTAATCAAGTGAATATTTTTTTGCACGAGTCGAATAGTAGAGGAGGTGAACCCCTTTATGCGATCGTCCTTTGCTGCCCAAAGAAATATCTCAAACAACGCGCCAGGTGTGTCTTGAAGTACTGAAGGAGAAGATAATTCGATCAAATTATTTACTAGGTTAAAATTGCTATCTAGTTTTACTGCATTTTTATTTTTTTTGTGTTCCCATATTTCTTCTTCAAAATATTTCATTAGGGTTTCATTGACCGTATTAACGGTTGACGCACATACATAATAGTCTTGCATGAACTGCTCTACCGCAAGCTGATCTTTATCGCGATAGTCCATGTGTTTTGCTAAGGATTGTTGATGAGAGAAAAGAAGACGATTTTCATCTCTTCCGGTGATGATGTGTAACCCAAATCGAACCTTCCATAAGAAAGCTCTGGCCTTAATGAGGCTGTCATACTCGTGGCGACTGATTATTTGACTTGCAACCAATTCTTTTAAATCTTGCGTTGCGAAGGTTCTGGTCCCTACCCACTGCAAAGTCTGGATGTCTCGTAAGCCTCCAGGGGAGGTTTTGACGTTAGGTTCAAGCGAATACTCGGTATAGTTAGATTTTTCATGTCTAATCTTTTGCTCGCTAGCTTTTGCTAAATAAAATTTCTTTTTGCTCCAGAGTTTTTTGGGGTGTAACAGGGCATTAAGCTTCTCAAGCAAAATCGTCTTACCTCTAATAGCTCTAGCTTCTGTCATCGAGGTTAAGATTGTGACGTCAGATAAAGCCTCGCGCTTACAGTCTTTTAATGATCGGACGCTGTGTCCCACATTCAGCCCGACGTCCCAGAGTAAAGTTATAAAGCTTTGAATATTATCTTTGTTTAGATACACATCATCTCTTTCTAACAGAATAAGGATATCGATATCTGAATGAGGAAGTAATTCAGCCCTACCAAACCCGCCTACGGCTAAGAGAGAGATCCTAGACTTGCGCCAACCTTTATCATCTTCGACCCATCTAAATTCATCCCAGGCGAAACCGAGGACATCATAAATAAAGTTCGAATACTCGTTGATTATTATGACGACGTCGGCACTCTCGTAAAATTCAATGCTTAGCTCTGCTTTAGCGGCTTGTATGGCTTTCTTGAGTGGTGGAACTCTGCTTTCAGAGTTTGCGAGGTTAACTTTCAGTTCCGCCAAAGTTTCCTCAAACATTTTTTAATTGCACCTTTCGATCGAGTCGTCTCTTCTCCAAGTCAAAATTTCATACCCGGTTTTAGTAACCAGCACCGTGTGTTCCCATTGCGCAGTTAGCTTGTGGTCTTTGGTCACAACGGTCCAATTATCTGGCAAAAGTTTTACGTTTGGTTTCCCGGCGTTTACCATTGGCTCAATGGTGAAAACCATGCCCGGTAGCAGCTCTGGCCCAGTTCCCTCTTTTCCATAATGTAATATCTGAGGTTCATCGTGAAACACCTTTCCAATACCATGTCCGCAGTATTCTCGCACTACAGAAAATCTATTTCGTTCCACATGCTTTTGAATCACGGCACCAATGTCGCCAACGTGCCCTCCCGGCCGAACCGCTTGAATACCCAGATAAAGTGATTCCCTACAAACTTCGGTCAAGCGATTTGCTAGTTTGCTAGTATTTCCTACCAGAAAAGTTTTACTGGTGTCTCCATGGAATCCGTTTTTCTTTAAAGTGACGTCAATATTTATTATGTCGCCATCTTTTAGGATTTTTTTCTCGTTTGGAATGCCGTGGCAAACAACATGGTTTACAGATGTACATATTGATTTTGGGAAACCACGATAATTCAGTGGGGCGGGAACAGAATTTTGTATTTCTATTGTGTATTCGTGACAAATTTGATTAAGTTTTTCTGTGCTTACTCCAGGCTTTACAAACTCTTCTACCATTTCTAATTGTTCAGCGGCTAGTCTTCCAACAAGCCTCATTTTATCAATGTCTTCTGGAGACTTAATCTCAATTGTCATAGAAAAGAGCTTACCCTAAACCCATAATTCTAACAGAGATTTCCTGTTTTATGATGAGAATTCGATGGGTAATCTCTGTGGGGTAATGTTGAGTGTTTCTGAACCCAAGTAATTTTCCTAAAAAAGACTTTTATTCAGCAAATAAGTGGGAATTGTGGTATAAATCGGGGCTCAGTCAAATTGATTGAAAAATTCTCACAGAAGTCGACACATAGTTCGGGTGCCGTCCTTAAAATGCGGTTGGACTATGGGGCTTTTGGAGGCTTAACCCAAAATAAGAAACGGAGATGCTATGACTAGTGTATCTATGAAGGAATTATTACAGGCCGGTGTCCATTTTGGTCACCAAAAAAGATATTGGAACCCAAAGATGTCTAAATTCATTTTTGGTGTTAGGAATAACATCCATATCATCAACCTTGAAGTTACCCTCCCAGCTCTTAACGCAGCAACAGAATTTGTTAGCGCTCTTGTAGAAAAGAATAATAAGGTCTTATTTGTAGGCACGAAGCGAAGTGCAGGCAAAGTCATAAAAGAAGAAGCAGAACGTTGTGGAATGCCTTATGTCGACAAACGCTGGCTGGGCGGGATGTTGACCAATTACAAAACAATAAGGCAATCAATTCGGCGTTTGAGAGACTTAGAAACTCTATCTACTGATGGCACATTCGAAAAACTTACGAAGAAAGAGGCGTTATCGCTCAAGAGGGATTTGGATAAGCTTGAAGCTAGCCTAGGGGGTATTAAAGATATGGGAGGCCTCCCCGACGCAATTTTTGTTGTTGATGTTGACTATGAAAATATTGCGATTACAGAGGCCAGGAAGTTGGGGATCCCCGTTATTGGGGTCGTAGACAGCAATAGTTCTCCCGATGGAGTTGATTACGTTATCCCTGGTAACGATGACGCGATTCGCTCAATAAGACTTTTTGTGTCCTCATTAGCAGACGCTGCAATAGCTGGTAAAGAAAAGCGCGATGGGGTCATGCGTCCAGACGATTTTATCGAAATCGATGAGTCCTCAGAATCTGCACAACATAACAAAAAAGACCAATTGCCTGAAGGAATCGAGATTGAAGAAGCAACGGCTGGGACAGATAGAAAAGAGTCAAGCTCAACAGAGTCAAGCTCAACAGAGTCAAGCTCAACAGAGTCAAGCTCAACAGAGCCAAGCTCAACAGAGTCAAGCTCAACAGAGTCAAGCTCAACAGAGCCAAGCTCAATAGAGCCAAGCTCAACAGAGTCAAGCTCAATAGGGCCAAGCTCAACGGAGACAGGTTCTTAAAAATTAAAGAAAGGACACGAGTTATGACGGGAATTTCCGCTTCGGCGGTTAAAGAGTTACGCGAGAGGACTGGTCTTGGAATGATGGATTGTAAAAATGCCCTAGTTCAATCTTCAGGTGATATGAACCTCGCGATAGAGACGTTGCGTAAGTCAAGCGGCATGAAAGCGGCAAAAAAAGCTGGTCGAATAGCTGCGGATGGAATTATCAGCAGCAGAGTAGGGAATGGCCTCGGTGTTATAGTGGAGGTCAATTGTGAAACGGATTTTGCGGCGAAGAATAAGGATTTTTTGGCCTTCGCAGATAGTATTACGCAACGAGTTTTTGAGGGAAGGATTAGCAATCTGGAATCTCTAGACTTTGAGGATGTTAGGGAAAAGCTAGTTCAAAAAATCGGAGAGAATATTACGATCAGAAGATCAGAAATTATCGAAGATGATGATGTAAGCGTTTCAAATTACATACATGGGAATAAAAAGATAGGCGTTCTTATTGCGGTTGCAGGAGGAGATGGTGTGCTTGCCCAAGATATAGCGATGCACATTGCAGCTATGAACCCTTTGGTAGTTTCCCCCGAGCAGGTTTCAGAGGAGCTCATAGAGAAAGAACGAGAAATATATAGGGCTCAAGCAGAAGAATCTGGGAAGCCTCCAGAAATCGTTGAAAAAATGGTCGATGGAAGAGTTCGAAAATATTTGGCGGAAATTAGCCTTACAGAACAGCCTTTTGTGAAAGATAGCGAGAAGAAAATTGGTGACCTTTGTGCGTCTTCCGGTGCAAAAATTACTCGGTTTGTTCGTTACGAGGTCGGGGAGGGAATTGACAAAGATGAAGATGACTTCGCCGCGGAAGTGCAAAGACAGTTAGGCGACTAAATATAACTGAGGTCGAAAGATGCGCCCCAAGAAACCTACTCCCAAATATGGAAGAATTCTTTTAAAACTATCCGGCGAAGCGCTTGGCGCTGGTGGGCTTGGTATCGACCCCAGAGTTTTAGATCGTACAGCTCTTGAGATTGGTCAGCTGGTTGGGATCGGAGTAGAGGTTGGTATGGTCATAGGAGGTGGGAATCTTTTTAGGGGGGCAACTTTGCATGCTGCTGGCCTCGATAGGGTCACTGGAGATCACATGGGTATGCTAGCTACCGTCATGAACGCTTTAGCAATGAGAGATGCGCTTGAAAGGGCAAATATTCAGACAAACGTAATGTCGGCAATTCCTATGAGCGGCGTTGTCGAGCACTATGACAGAAGAATGGCCATACGCCATTTAGAGGCAGGCAATGTTGTTATTTTCTCAGCTGGAACAGGAAACCCTTTTTTCACTACCGACTCTGCAGCTTGTGTCAGGGGAATAGAGATAGACGCTGAGATGGTGCTTAAAGCGACTCGTGTTGATGGCGTATATTCGGCTGATCCGCTAAAAGATCCGACAGCAGTAAAATATGAAGCGTTATCATATGATGAAGTTTTAGAGAAGCAATTGGGAGTCATGGACCTAACTGCAATATGCCTTGCTAGAGATCATCAGATGCCACTTAGGGTCTTTGCCATGCAAGAGAGTGGGGCTTTGAGAAATGCGGTGATTTTGGGTGAAGGGGGAACTCTTGTAACCGAATATTCAGAGGTTAACAGAAAATTCGAATGATTAAAGAGATTATAGATGACGCTGAGAAGCGAATGGAAAAGTCACTGAATTCACTTGAGGTTGCGTTTGCAAAAATTAGGACTGGGCGAGCGCATCCAAGTCTGTTGGATGGAGTCAACATCTCTTATTTCGGCACCAATACTCCTATAAATCAACTTGCTAATATTTCAGTCGAAGAAACTAGGAGCTTGATTATCTCGCCCTGGGAGAAACAATTAATCCCTGAGATAGAAAAAGCTATCTTAAAGTCTGATCTAGGACTTAATCCGAGTAGCTCTTCAGATTCTATTCGTCTTCCTATGCCCCCGCTTACAGAAGAAAATAGAAAGGACTTGGCTCGTATTGCTAAATCAGAAGCTGAAAACGCTCGGATAGCAGTTCGCAACATTCGACGAGACGCAAACGGAGATTTAAAAGAATTCCTGAAAGAAAAAGAAATTACTGAAGATGAGCAGCGCCGTGGGGAAGAGGCTATTCAGAAGCTCACAGATGCAAAGATAAAAAAGGTAGAGGTAGCGTTAACAGGCAAAGAAACTGATCTAATGGAATTTTGAGGAATTATACAGAGCTGCAAGCTCGAATCATTACTGCTTTGATTAGTGCATTGGTCGCGCTGCCTTGTTTGTTTATTTTGCCAATCGATTTTTTTTACGCCTTCATCTCTATGGTTTTCGGAGTTTGTGCGTGGGAGTGGGGCAATCTTGCCGGGCTCTC
>CAJYCI010000049.1 GCA_913428515.1 uncultured Gammaproteobacteria bacterium
AATAGGTTAAGCATAGGAGCACAAACTTTCAATGAACGAGCGTTAGAAAAAATTGGCAGGATTCATAACTCGTCGGACATTGAAAATGCCTTTGACTTAGCTAGAAAAGCTTATTTTGATAACATTAATGTGGACATAATGTATGGGCTCCCGAATCAGACCGTCTCGGAGGCAATTGATGATCTAGAGAAAACTATCGCTTTAGATCCCGAGCACATATCTTGGTACGAGCTAACGATAGAGCCAAATACACTATTTTTTAAGAATCCACCCAAAATTCCATCGGATCTAAGGAAAGAGCAGATGTTCGAGGTGGGAAAAGAGAAGCTCTTAGCTGCAGGATATAATCAATATGAGATATCTGCGTATGCAAAATCAGGAAAGCAATCAAAACATAATACTAACTATTGGGAATTTGGAGATTATTTAGGCATTGGAGCTGGAGCGCATGGAAAACTCACTAAAGCTAGTGGTGTAACTCGAACAAAAAAAACAAGAAACCCGAAAGATTACTTAAAAGATCCGCGTTCTCTTTCTAAAGAAGTAGATTCGGAAGAATTATTAACTGAATTTCTAATGAACGCTTTAAGACTAACGAATGGTTTTGATCTTTCTCTTTTCGAACAGAGGTGCCTTCAACAACGTTCCAACCTGACACCCTTTCTATCAAGGGCAATTGAAAAGAATCTTATAGAGGTTGGAGAAGATAGAATGTCTCCAACAAAAAAAGGAAGTCTATTTCTAAATGAATTAGTTTTATTAGCTTAGCTTAAATGTAACATCGAAAATTTGATGGCCTAAAGCCAAACCTCTTTTTTCATATTTTGTAGGCTCCCTTTTTTGAGAATCCACTCTCTTAAAATCAGAGCGCAGTAAAAAAAGATGTAAAGTATAGTTGAAATAGGACTGCGAATCGGTCGCCAGAACAAACTCTCCGTTCTTCTCCAACTTTTTACTGAGCAGATCGATAAAATGTTCGTTTATTAACCTTCTCTTCAGATGCCTTTTCTTTGGCCAAGGGTCGGGGAAAAAAAGTTGCACTCGATGTAATGAATCGTCTTCGATAACGCGCTGAATAACCTCGACAGCATTCTCATAATACAACCTAACGTTTTCTAACTGGCTTTCTTGAAGTAGCCTAATTAGATTTCCTAGACCGGGTAGATGTACGTCTATTCCTATAAAATTAGTTTGACGATCCGAAATAGCCTGGTTGTGGAGCGATACTCCCATCCCAAAACCAATTTCTAAAATAATAGGATTTGATAAATTTAGAGCCTGCTCCAAAGCAGGCCAACCGTCGCTCAAGTTTAAGACATAATTGGACCAATGTTCTTGAATAGACCTTTTTTGGCCCGCTGTGATTCTGCCTTGTCTCCTTACAAAAGATCTAATAGTTCGTTGTTCAGACAAATTTGTCTCTAGCCAAAACAGCTACGAATAAGGTAATCCAACCGATCACAAGAAACCCTCCTCCTATGGGAGTTAAAAAATTTAAATAGTCAAATTTGAAAAAAAAGGCGGCGTAGATGCTTCCACAAAAACAAAGAACTCCTACTATTATAAAAACCATACTGATTTTGAGGAAAAAATCTCTAGCATCATTGCCTATCATCAAAACCTCGACTAAGACTAAGAGCACATGGAACATATGATATCTCTGAGCGATCTCAAATTTATTCATGTCACTAATGTCTATGTTTTCCAGCGTGAGGTGGCTGCCGAGGGCGCCTAGGAATAATGCTAAAGCACCCAAGAGGATATTAAATAACACCAAGTTTTTGAGACTCAAAAACTTCAAATCACACGTCTTTTTTTAACTTCTTCAACGCTATTTGCTCTAACTGTCTTATGCGCTCTGCAGAAACGCCAAAGTCTTCAGAGAGGTCTAAAAGTGTTGCTTTGGGTTCATTCAGCCATCTCTTTTGGATGATCTCTTGTAATCTCTTGTCTAATTTCGAGAAGGCCAGGGCAAACTTTTGCTGTTGAACTTCTTTAAGATCATTATTTTCTATGATTGTGGCTGGATCGCCTACAGCATTTTCCAAATATTGATTTGCTCCAAAAGCGTCTTCCTCCGAATCAAACGTTTCGTCATTACCCTGAAGTCGGGCCTCCATCTGACGAACATCGGAAGCAGCAACGCCGAGATCTTCAGCGACTTTTAAAATCTCCATTTCGGTAAAAGTCCCTAAGCTTTTTTTCTTACTCCTGAGATTAAAAAATAATTTCCTTTGTGATTTTGTTGTTGCAACCTTAACGATTCGCCAATTTCGAAGAATAAATTCGTGAATCTCCGCTTTGATCCAGTGAACAGCAAACGAAACCAACCTAACGCCATAATCTGGATCAAATCGTTTTATTGCTTTCATTAATCCCAGATTTCCTTCCTGAATGAGGTCTGCCTGAGAAAGACCATAACCGGAATACGATCTAGCGACATAAACGACAAAGCGCAAGTTTGCTAGCACTAGTTGTCTTGCCGAATCTAAATTTTCTTCAAAAATAAATTGGTGAGCGAGCTCGTTCTCTCTCTCTGCACTTAAGACAGCTATCGCACCAACAGTGCGGACGTAACCGTCCAAACTGACTCCTGGCGATAGGACTGGAGGAGAGATTAGGTCACTGCTCAAGATTGGTTCCTCGGACAAAGAAAGTTCGGGATTTTATCATTTTAGGGTTTTAAGGCCAATTCGGTTACTTATACGAATAACCACGCCTCGTTGGATTTATCTCTCCCATTTTTTTTGAAAGGCCTAAAAATGCGCCCGTGGTGCCCAAAAAAACTCCGATCAGTAAAATCAAAAAAAACATCTCGCTCCCTCCCCTGTCGAACGAGAAGCCACTTTGATAACTCTGCGCTAAACTTTCGACTCCAGCAGCTAAAGGGAAAAATGAGACCTGGGTTATTATGTTTGCAAAGAGGCCCCCACCCAAACCGTGCCAGAATCCTAAATAAATAAAGGGTCTTCTTATGAAGGACTTTGTAGCACCTAACAGAAACATAAGCTCGATTTCGTCTGCTTTGTTTTGAATAGCGACTCCGATTGTGTGGGCTACTACCAAAATGAGGCCAATAAAAAAAGTGACGACGAAGACAATACTAATGCTTTTTATTATAGAGAATACGCCATAGAGCCTCTCCAACCATTTCAGATTTGTAGCGGCACTTTCAACACCATCTCGGTCCTTAAGACTGGACACTAATATAGCAACATCGATAGAATCGAAGCTTACAGGCACAACCTCGATAACATGCGGTAAAGGATTCTGACCTAATGTGAAAAGAATTTCCGATAGATCTGTTTGTTTCTGAAATTCCTTAATCGCTTCTTCAGAAGATATAAACCGAACCATTGAAACTTCAGGTTGACTCTGTATTTCTTTGGAAAGCGCCAAACCTTCCGCTACCAAGACGCTCTCGTCTAAAAAAATATTAATCTTTGCACTTTGGTCGATACGGTCAAGTCTGGAAAGAAAGTTCTCCCCGAGAATTACGAAAATTGACGGCAAACCTATTGATATTCCTATCAAACTAATAGTGACAAATGAACTCAGAGGTTTTCTGATTATTTCATGTAAAGCACTAGTAAGTTCTCTGCCATGACTAAACACAAAAAACCTAAATCCATTAAGGACTCGCGCTCTGCCCTTCGATATTCGCTGATTTATCAATTAAAACACCGTGAGATAAAGTTAATCGTCTTTTATTATTTTTATCGAGGAGATTAATGTCATGAGTCGCAATCAAGGAACTCACCCCAACTTGATTGAAGTCTTCGAAAAGCTTTAAAATATCGCGAGACAGGTCTGGGTCCAAATTCCCCGTTGGCTCATCAGCCAACAATAAACTTGGCTTGCTAACCACCGCTCTTGCTATGCCCACTCTTTGCTGTTCCCCACTTGATAGTGAGTTTGGAAACTTCTTCTCACTACCTGATAAACCAACTTTAGAAAGCGCTGCCCGAACACGCTTTACAACTTCTCGATAATCAGTCCCGATAATTCTTAATGGAAGCGCTACATTCTCGAAAACATTTTTCGCTGATAATAATCTGTGGTTTTGATATACAACTCCGATATCTCTTCGAACCTTGTATATATTTTTTTCCGAGACACGCGCAAGATTTAATCCGTTAAACAAAACCTCCCCTGACGCAGGTCTCTCCGAGATAGTAAGGAGCTTCAATAACGTGCTTTTTCCTGCCCCAGAGTGGCCTGTGAGAAAAGCCATCTCTCCTTCAGCAAGGTCGAAGCTTACAGACTTAAGAGCTTCAAAACCGTCATCGTACCTCATACTTACGCTGTTAAAGCTAATCATATTAAGTGAAAATTCCCTCGACGAATTGTTTCGCGTTAAATATCTCCAACTGGTCTTCTTTTTCGCCGAGACCGATAAATCTGATAGGTATTTTGAAGTCGTGAGCTAAACTGAATATGACTCCACCTTTTGCAGTTCCGTCCAATTTAGTCAAAACTAGCCCTGATACTTCTATCATCTCATTAAAAACCCTTACTTGATCAATCGCGTTTTGTCCCACTCCAGAGTCTAAAACCAATAAGACCTCATGAGGCGCAGAATTATCTATTTTTGAAATAACTCTTTTTATTTTTTTTAATTCCTCCATTAAGCCCAATTTATTCTGCAATCGTCCGGCTGTATCTGCGATTAATACGTCTAAGTTCCGGCTTTTTGCCGAGGTAAATGCATCATAAATCACAGAAGCAGAATCAGCACCATGTCCCTGAGAAACTACTGGAACTCCAATCTTTTCCCCCCAAAAGTCTAGCTGATCCGTCGCAGCTGCTCGAAAGGTATCACCGGACGCTAACATCACGGTTTTTTCCATGGCCTTGAAAAACTTAGCAAGCTTGCCGCAAGTGGTAGTCTTCCCAGCTCCATTTGCGCCAACTATCAAAACTACGTGGGGCGATTTATTATTTACAAACAGGGGTTCCTCAACACTCTCTAATAACTTGGTCATGGATTTCTTTAACTCATTGGCAATTAATTCGTCAGAAATCAACGCATCCTTACCGACACTTGCTCTCAAGTCTGAAATGATTCTCTGAGAAGCACTCACTCCAACGTCAGAAGAAAGTAGCAAAGTTTCAAGGTCCTCAATTGGACTTTCATCGAGTTTTCCCGAGCCTTTGAATCTTTCTTTAAATCCAAGTGAGAATTTATTTTTAGTTTTTTCAATTGCGGCGAATAAATCTTTCATAAACTCTTTTGATCATTACTAGTAGCGGCGTTAATATTGAGCTCCCTGCTGAAAAGCATATCTGGTTCTAAGATGTTTTTATTGAAACGAGATTACTAGGTTTTGAGCAATCATCAAAGACAAAGCATCAGAATTGTCAGCGGCAAATGGAAAGGACGAAAAATATTTTTTCCCAAACAGATCGACGTACGACCAACTGGGAATAAAATCAGAGAAACTTTGTTTAATTGGCTGCACGGAGAATTATCTAACGCTAGATGCTTAGACTTGTTCTCTGGCAGCGGCGCCCTGGGACTCGAGGCCCTGTCAAGGGGAGCTGAAAGTGTGACATTTGTAGAGAAGGATAGAGAAACTGCTCTTTATATTGAAAAATCTTTATCTATGTTGAAAGAAGAGGACACTGGCAAAGAGGTCTTTTGTGCTGAAGCGAAAAAGTGGATAAAAAAAAATAATAAGGTCTTTGATATTGTTTTTATAGACCCTCCCTTCAGTGGCGATCCAATCTATGAAATATGTCAAAAAGTCGAAAAAGCGGCGTTGGCTAGGAAGTTCATATATTTAGAGTGGCATTCTGAGCTAGACAGTTCACTCCTCCCTGTTCAATGGGAGTTACTAAAACACAAAAAATCTGGATCGGTGTTTTTCGCTCTTTGCTTAAAGCGTTAGAAGGAATTATTGTTGGCATAAAGCTTCTGGCTAGGTAAAATTGCGCTTTTGCGAAGAGAAAATATGACCACCGTTCTTTATCCCGGCACATTCAATCCGATTCATAATGGCCACACAGACCTTGTCGGGAGAGCGTCGGAATTATTTGATAAGGTAGTTTTGGGAATTGCCACTAGCCCACATAAGTCGCCAGGTGAGTTAGAATTGCGGGTGAATCTAGCGAAAAAGGCGCTCGGCCACATAAAAAATGCAGAGGTAATAGGGTTCAATTCCTTGACCGTAGCTTTCGCTAAGGAAATAGGCGCCACGGTAATTCTGAAAGGAATTAGAACAGTTACAGACTTCGATTATGAGTTTCAAATGCTCAATATGAACAGGGCTCTGGAGCCAGAAATTGAGACAATCTTTTTAGCTCCCTCCGAAGAAAACTCCTATATTTCCTCTTCTCTTGTTAGGCAAATTGCCGGCTACGGCGGAGATATAACAAAATTCGTTCACCCAGAGATAGCGGATGCGCTCAAAAGCAAAAAGATCATTTAGGTTTGGCACCTAGGACAGAAAAATGTTGAGCGGTTATTGATTCGTGTCTCTCTTAACGGTTTTTTGCAATTTTTGCATTCCATATTTCCCCTTCCATATACGAAAAGCTGCTGCTTAAAATATCCGGGCTGCCCGTCCTCACGAACAAAGTCTCTCAAAGTAGTACCACCGCTTCTGATAGACGAGCTCAAAACCAGTTTAATTTGCCTTACCAGACCGTTAAATCGCTTTTTAGAGATACTAGAGGCCAATCTATCTGGTCTTATTCCAGATAAGAAAAGAGACTCATTAGCATATATATTTCCTACTCCAACTACTACCGAGCTATTCATTATTAGAGTCTTGACTGTCACTTTTCGACCTTTGGCCCTGTTAAAAAGATAATTACCATCAAATTTTTCTGCTAGAGGTTCCGGTCCCAGGTCTTTTAACAATTTGTGATTTTCTTTAGGGGCTAACCAAAAAAAAGATCCAAAACGTCGGGGATCGTGATAACGGAGGACAGAAGAATTGTCAAAATAAATGTCTACGTGGTCATGTTTACGCGGATTGCTACTTGAAGAAACCATTCTCATACTGCCAGACATTCCAAGATGGACCATCATTTTGCCGTTCTTCGAATGAAATAAAAGGTATTTGCCTCGTCGACTCAGTCTCGTAAAAGCGGAACCACGCAGATGGTCCTCAAAGCCAATTTCTATCGGCCACCGAAGGTTTCTCTGTCTGACGATGACATCGATTATTTTTTTTTCTTTAACTAAGGGGTAAAGGCCAAGCCGGGTTGTTTCAACTTCAGGAAGCTCGGGCATAGTTTAGGTATTTCTTACAAACATTAAAACATCGCTGAACTTATAAGAGAATCGATTCGCAGCTTTACTTTATCTTTCCCTCTTTGTAGAGAACGTGAGCTCGGGCTACAGGGTCAAATTTTTTTATCTCCATTTTTTCAGGCATTGTTTTCTTATTCTTTGTCGTGGTGTAGAAATGGCCCGTTCCAGCCGACGAATTTAACCTAATTTTCTCTCTCATTTTAGACTTTGCCTCC
>CAJYCI010000050.1 GCA_913428515.1 uncultured Gammaproteobacteria bacterium
GCTTTAGCACTAACAACCAACTGTCGCCGCGCCTTTCAGCATCATAGAAAATACTCGCAGTGAAGAAAACCATAAACAACACTCCAAGGTGACTAATGACGCTCCAACCAAAATAGAGGAGACTGCCAATCTGAAAGGCAAAAGCTGCGCTCCATAAAAGGGCGAGAACAAACATAATAAAAAAACGGTTCGCCGGGTCAGGAATATGCCTCAGAGGATTAATACTCGAATCAAAAATATACTGATAGAACTCATAAATTTTTAGACCTAGTATTTTCATTTGTTTGCACCTTTAAATTTTGACGATTTGTTTCCAAACCAAAGTGTCATGATGAGCCCGATGTTCGGCAACATTCCGATTAACGCAACTCCTAAGATTGTTACTGTGTCCATTTTATACCTCAATTTTCCGTTTGCTTTACGTCTACCGAGTCCAGGCCTACTAATTTCCATAACGGCTATGATAGTTGTTACGTTTCGGCGGCTTTTTTGGATCTTGATTAAAATCGGCGGCGAGCGATCGTCCCAACAATCGGATCAATACGGAGACAGGGACAAGGGCGAAGGCTTTGCGCGGTATGGGTTTAATTAACGGTAAGGGCTTGTAACAGACCCCTACCCCCGTTTAAGGCGACTGATTCCAAGCTAACTTGGCAACGATCTAGCACCTAGCAAATTCGATGAACGTTTTGCTTTTTCAATTGACCAGATTTAACTAGATATCTGTTATCTTAAAGTCTACACATTTTATTAAACCCAAATTTATGACGCTTTCTTTCACATAATGAACTGGAATAAAAGCATGGAAACACCAATCGAGCAGATATTCAAAGAGGTTATTCCATTGAAGGAGACATCGTGAAGTTCGGACACTATTCTAAACCCGTCGGAGCTATCCGAGCAAAAGATTTTCAGTTGCGAAATCCAATGGGAGGCTGGGCAACAGAAGCCAGACGTGACGAAGCTTTTCGTTCCTTTCAATTCATCGGGGCTGTCGCGGAGGATATGGCTATTGGATGTGCCGTAACGAAAACCCAGCACGGCATGTCAGCATTCGCATACACCTGGTTTGAGGATAGGTTCACCCAGTTACGCCTTGGCAGCCGCGATGGAGATACGGCAGAATTTGCTGATGACCCTGACAACGGTAGAACAGAACTAGGGACTGGTAAAGCCACGGTTGTTATGCAGTCTGAGGGAAACAAGAAGGAGCTAATCGTTAAAAGCGACTCTTTGCAGATCGAACTCAAATTCTCAGAACACTTAACAGAAACGTTAAGACTCTGCACACCGGCAGGGCCCACCGGCTGGAGCTACGTGCAGAAGGTTGTCGCTGTTGATACGACGGGCTCATTTACAGCATCAGGTATTAATACCCAATTAAAAGATTTTGCTGCTCTTGCTCACCATGATTACACCACCGGGTTTCTCAGAGCCGAGACCTGGTGGCACTGGGCATGCGTTGCGGGCCGCTTACCCGACGATCGAACCCTTGGGCTAAATGTCTCCTGTGGCACCAACGAGAGCGGCTATCGAGAAAATGGGTGCTGGATAGACGGAAAATGGTTTGCGCTTGGAGGAGCTCTTTTCGAATTCGATCACGACAACCTAGAGGCAAGCTGGCGAATTTTTGGAACAGAGGGGGATTTTGAGCTTACCTTCTTAACGGGTCACGGTTACCACGCGAACGGGGCATCACCGAAAATGTCTAGCGACTTTCACCAGTTGTTCGGGAATTTTAACGGTTGGATCGAAATTGATTTACAAAGAATCGAATTGAAGGCGCAGCCTGGATTTACCGAAAGCCAATACTTACTCTGGTAGGTTTAACTAGCCACCTTTTATAATGTGTGAATTAGGAAACAGTTTGACTTGGCTAAATGCGCGCTCTATAAATACTGGCTGCATTAGGAGTAATCTAGCGTAACGTAATGAAGTGACGGTTTCTATTTTCAAGCGGTCAACGAAACTAAAACCTCTCTCGGTTTACTGCCGAAGAAGGGTTTTCTGCCGTGCATAACCCTATGATTATCGATCATCAAAATATCCCCTTCTGACCATTGTCTCAGCATTGTCAGTGACTTTGCTGCAGTCGAAATAAGCTGAATACTTTGTTCATTGATAGTATCTCCGTTTCCAAATAAGACAGGAGGCAATCCTAAATAAGACCTATTTTTCCAGCCGAGAGACGCTGCCAGAACTTGATTAAAAAAAGATTTGTTGCCCCCAGGGAGGGTCTTGGTAGCTTGAAAAACGCGGGTCGTGACTAACAGTTCGTCTTGGTCTACCCATTTCCAAGTGTAGCCTAAACCACGTAGTTTTTTTTCAGCCACTGCCTTGGTACTAGCACCGAAAGTTTTTTGCCAGCTTCGGCCTTGTCCTGACTCAAGTTCGTCCTCGTTAGACATGATTAAATTATAGATAACACCGAAATCTTCAAATTTTTTTAATAGCCTTGAATCCTCTTCGAGTATCTTAGAATAAAGATGATCAGATCGACATACTGGCGTTTCGCCTCCAAGTTCTGAAGCCGCGGTGCAGAGAAAAAAGATATATCTTGGATAAACAGGCGTCTGCGCTAGTTCATGGTGTAGATGGATTTCGATCTCTTGGGGCGCCTCGTTCGCCGTAAAAACTTTTTCTGTTTTGTCTATTCTTACTGCATTGGAAAGCGAATCACTATATGTAAAAACTCTAAAATTAAACATTGATACAAATTGATCGAACTCTTTAGCATCTCTGACTGACGTGCTGCTAAACAAAATCGCCCCAGTTTTTTCAAGCTTTGATATGAAATGTCCTCTGTTTTCAAGGATCCACTTCGCAAGAGCTGGCTTTGAGTTAAACTCAAAGGGACTTTCTACTTCATACAAAAATTCGTGCTCACTCATAAATTGGATAGAAAGTATTAAAGGCATCTTCACAGAACACACCTGGGTCGTTATACCTTTTATTGAGGTTCAGCTGAGAAATCGCATCGATTGCTTCCTGATCTAATTTTAGAGTTGCCGAGCCTAGATTCTCTAACATTCTTTGATCGCTAATACTCTTTACTACAACTGAGGTTCCCCTGTTTAAGGCCCAACTCAGCACCACTTGAGCCGGAGTAGCTCCGAATTTTCGAGAGATTGTTTTGATGGTTTCATTCGCTAGCAGAGATTCGCTCTGTTGAGCCCCGCCCATCTCTTCATAAGATAACGAACCTAGAGGCGAGAAAGCGGTGACTTCCAAGTCATAATTTTTGGCTAAACGAATAAGTTTTTCCTGCGAGAGATAAGGGTGGGCTTCTATTTGCAGGGCTTCTGGCTTGGTTTCGCAATAATTCATAAGATCGTGCAGCAAGGCAGACGAGTAATTACAAATTCCTATGTGACGAGCCACTTGCTCTCTTTTTAAACCTTCCATGGCTTGCCAGGTACTTGAAAGGGGCACCCTCGCCGGCACCATTTCTGGTTTCGGGCTATCTGGATTGTTAAACCATTCTGGCGGATATCTCTCTTCAAATGGGACAAATTTCAATGAGATCGGAAAGTGAATCAGATAGAGATCAAGATAGTCTAGTTGCAGGTCGTCTAGAGTCTTCTTTAGAGCGAGTTTTGCATGGCGAGGGTGATGATATGTATTCCAGAGCTTTGATGTAATCCAAAGATCTTCTCGCTTGCATAGTCCATCATCGATCGCTTTTTTAATACCCTCACCCACCTCTTTTTCGTTGCCATAGTCCGATGCCGAATCCAAGTGTCGGTAGCCTGATTTTATTGCCTTGTACACCGTGTCGGCACACAAATTCTTCTGGATTTTCCAGAGTCCAAAACCAATTTTCGGAATATCTTTGATTGAGTTGTAAGTCATATTAATTTCTCAGAAATTCGTTTAGGTAAATGGGGTCTCCGGTCTTAATTGATTCTTGAGCAGCGAGGCCTAATATCATTGAGTCTAACCCGTCTTTGCAATCTACCTTCGCGGGGCGTCTCTGTTTAAGGCAGTCAATTAACTCTAGATGCTCTATGTAACTGGCCCCGTGATGCAAACCTTCTTCTCTTACTCGCGAGTCCTTTTTGATTTCTAGTGTCTCAAAAGAATTATTCTGTCTGCTGGATATGAAGAGTTCTTTGCCGGGAATATAGGTTTCAAGCTTCCCCTTATCTCCCGTTAAGACGATCTCTTGTTCATGCCTTCCTCCCTCTGCAAACATACAAAGATCTAACATCGCCCTTTGTCCCATTTCATAATCTACAATAACAAAAGAATTATCTAAAATATCTGGGGGTTTTCCCCCATAAGCCTCATCTAAATGGTTTACCGATTGACTTCCGGACGCATATACCTTTACCGGATTACTTTTAATCATCAAATTCATCAGGTCAAAAAAGTGACAGCATTTTTCTACCAGCGTACCGCCTGTCTTTTCATTAAACCGGTTCCAATCGCCCACTTTTTTTAAAAATGGAAATCGATGCTCTCGAATAGACAGCATTTTTATTTCGCCAACTTCTCCAGTGTGACTGATGATTGCTTGGATCGGCGGCATAAACCGGTATTCCAGACCAACCCACACAAGCCCGCTATGAGCTTTGCTCCGCTCAAATACTTCGATCCCGTCTGCAAGATTTGTACACATGGGTTTTTCAAGAAGCACATGCTTATCGGTTTTGAAAATATCCCTCATAACTTCTATGTGGGTAAAGTTAGGGGTCGAAACCACTACGACATCGATACTATTTTTCGATAGGAGCGCCCTATGGTCCTCATAAAAGATCGGCTGGAACGAGTCGCCGCATATATGTTTTGCCCGTTTCCTTGAATTCTCGTCCGGATCTGCAATGGCAACAATATCTACGTCGGGTATTTTTCTTAGGTTGCGAATGTGCTCACAACCCATCATCCCGCTTCCGATGATCCCGTAATTTAATTTCATGAGGTTTAATTGATTAAAATTGAATTGTGGTTTGACTAAAATAGCATTAAGTTTTCAGTAGTATACAATTTTTGAAAAAGTGATGTAGGGGATCGAGACATTTGATGGATAGCTCAATAATCATTATTTTTGACGTGTCATACAAAGCAGAGTTCGATGTTATTAACAAATATATTGTCGATGAAGAGATCCCTTTCATAGCCAGTCTAAACCAAGGAAACCTCGTTAGGTTTGAGTGGTATTTTAGCCCAGGTGAAAAAACCGCTACCCTCGTTGAGATGGCCAAAGATTCAGATGCGTGGGAGGCTCTGGCAACAAAAGTAATCGGTTCACCTGTAAACCTGAAATTTAATGACTACTTCGAAATAGAAAAACTCACCGTCTTAGGCGAGGCTAGTGCGAGTCTGAGAGAGACGATAGGACCGATGAGCCCAATATATAGGCCCTACACGGCAGGGTTCGCCATTTCGTGACTTGTTAAGGATTTTTCTCTCGCTCCCTAGCTAAATTTATTGTGATTTAAACTTGATTGAGTTAAACATTTAAGGAGGCTTTTCTAAATAATTCTCGATCTATTATCGTTTTTTTACTTGAGGTGGTTTATCAATCCAAAGTTCGGAAATGATTTGTATAAATTTGTTCATAAAAATCAACTACTAGCAAAATAACGTTAAACCCGTCTAAGACATTGACCAATGGTCTTACAATATCAAAAACATTAAATTCAGAGAAACGGCTCAACGACGGTTTGCGAGGCTAAATGTGTGGGCTCCTGATGATCAGCTCGCACGCTTTAAAAGCTAATAAAACCTCAAGATAGCTTCAAAAGGCCCCTAGCTTAAGCTAATGTGGCTCAAATCATTTAAATAGACCCATTTAGGAGTGCGCATGTCAGTTAAGGTTTTAGGTCTGTTGTTAGCCTCTTTTCTCATCGCGAGCTGCGATAATAATAACGACGTGGAGAAAAATAAGAAAATGGCAGGTGATTTTTTAGATTTAGCCCTTTCACAAAACCCAAAGTCTGCGCAAGCTCTTACCCATCCCGATTTTACCTTTACTTTTATGGGAGTAACCGAAATCTCCAATATCTCCTACGATAGAGACACCTATTTTGACGATTGGATACCTAATGTCGTAGGCGGGCTCCTCCCAGATGGAATTACCCTTACCACAACAGACATGATCGCAGATGCGAACGGTGTTGCGGTTATTATGGAAGGTGATGCCGAGGGGATTAACGGCGAATATGACAACAAATACGTCTTCGTATACAAATTCAAAAACGGGCTAATTCATACGGTGACTGAATACAACAGTGATCTTTTGGTGGCGACCAGGCTTTACAAACAGAAATTAATACCAATTAAAGGTAGTGCGGCGGCTGAGAAAGCGAATTAAAAGGGATCTTAATCATTAATCCCCTTTCATGCTTCTAAACTAGCTAAAAAACTAAGAAAATTGGGCTTTGGAAATGATCACCAACAAAGCCTAGTTCTGAGCTTAAGGAGAAAAATTAATGTCAAAGTGGTGTTTTTCACTTGCCAAGCTTTCTCTTCGGGGGACCAGGGCATTTAAAAATGGTGTTTCGATATCATTTCTTCTGGCTCTTCCAGTTTTTTGTTTTGGCAGTTCAGCAGAAACAGGAACATCAAAGGTCCTCGACCACAAAACGGTGACTTTGCTTTTCACCAACGACTTGGAAAGCACCTATGACCCTGTCGAGGCTTTTTGGCGCGATGATATAGAGCAGATCGGAGGCATCGCCGAGTTAGCTACTTTAATAGATAACAAGCGCAAGTCTGAAACAAACGTTTTTCTCTTCGATGCCGGAGATATTTTTACAGGTGTTTTAGCAAAGCTCACGAAAGGAGAAATTTCTTTCGAACTCATGAATACTATTGGTTACGACGCGATGACCATTGGAAACCACGAATTCGAATTTGGCTGGAAAGAATTAGCGAAACAAAAGTCGCGAGTGGCATTCCCTGTGCTCAGTGCCAATCTATTTTACAAGGGCACTGACATTCCGTTCGCACAGCCGTATTGTATTATTGAACGCTCGGGCATACGAATTGGCGTGATTGGTGTGCTCGGTCAGGACGCTGCGACCGCTCTGAACCCCCCCAACATTGCGGGGTTAGATGTTCTTGATCCGAAAGAAGTCGTAACCGAGTGGGTTCAAAAGCTCAGACCAGACGTAGATTTAATTGTCGTACTTACTCACCAAGGGAAAACAGCGCCGATGCAAACTGATGACGAGGCGCACCCGGAAATCCACCGTGGTATTGATGCCGAAATCGAACTCGCTGGTGCGGTAGAAGGGATCGACGTTATCTTTAGCGGGCACGCGGACGCTGGGACTGAAAAACCATTTGTCCATCCGACAAACGGCACACT
>CAJYCI010000051.1 GCA_913428515.1 uncultured Gammaproteobacteria bacterium
TAGTGCAAACAGACTTTGCAACATCTTTAATGCGACTTAATAAAGGATTTTTTATTAAACGCTCTGTTCAAGGAAATAAAAAGATTTACGCAGCCCTCTTGCAAGCATCTCGCTACATTAAAGAATCCATTGAATCTGGGAACTCGGTTTGGATTGCTCAAAGCGAAGGTCGGAGTAAAGATGGGATCGACACTACCGACCCAGCATTAATCAAAATGCTAGGTCTGGCCAAAGGCGAGGCAGACCTTAACCCTTTCATTCAGAGTTTGAATATTGTTCCACTATCCATTTCATATGAGTTTGACCCGTGTGACGTCCTAAAAGCAAAAGAATTGACGGTAATAGAATCAGGCGAAACTTACGAAAAACCTGAAGGCGAGGACTTGATTTCGTTAGCAAGAGGGCTCTATGGGAAGAAAGGTAATGTGAAATTCTCCATAGGAACCCCTCTCCGCCAAAGCTTTGATGACCCAACTCAAATTGCTCGAGAGATAGACCGCCAAATCTTATCAAATCTTGAGTTCTATCCAATAAATTATTGGGCGCTTTCCAAACTAGACAAAGAACCTTATAAACAGATCAGGACCCACTGCTCAATTGATATAAGCAGAAAAGATGCCGATCAACTTGCTGAAAGGCTCCAAAAATGTCCTTATCAATATCGAGATCAATTTCTTCGAATGTACGCAAATCCGATTTTAAATAGAGAACGCTCAAACATTTAGACTGATACCTGCTTCTTCAATAATTTCTATTTGTTCTGAAAGTTGGTGAAGATGTTCTACCCAGTATTTCTCGGTATTGAAGAAAGGGAAGGCTTTAGGAAAGGCAGGGTCATCCCATCGCTTTCCGATCCAAGCCGAATGTCGCATAATTCTGAGCGCTCTCAAACTTTCTATCAGGGCGACTTCACCGAAATTGAATTCTCTAAAATCGAGGTAGCCGCGAATAATATGTGTCATTTGTCTAGATTTCTCTGGTACGTCTCCAGACAAAAACATCCAAAGATCTTGAACCGCAGGCCCATTTCTCGAATCGTCAAAGTCTACGAAGTGTGGTCTCTGCTCACGCCAGAGTATATTTCCCAAGTGGCAATCCGCATGTATTCTTATATTTTTGATTTCGGATTTCGAGTACTTTTCTTCTATTCTGCTTATCAACTCATTTGAAATCCGTTCATATTGTTTTTCTAGATTTATAGGGATGAACTCGGCTTCGAGCAACCAACTTCTTGACGATTTCCCGTAATCATCAACATTAATGGAAGGTCGACAAGCGAAAGGCTTTGCTGCTCCTACATTATGAATTTGCGAAAGCGTTCGACCGAGAATTTCTAGAGAAGATTCACTTTCTATTAGTGGAGTTCGGCCTCCACGTCTCTCGAATAGAGCTACCATGAACTTGCCAGCCTGAAATTGAGTCGTGCCCTCCAGGCTAATTGGCGCGACCACGGAGAGCTCGTTCGAGGCGAGTTCTAAGAGAAAATCGTGCTCCTCTTGAACTTGATCTTGACTCCACCGATCGGGCCGATAGAACTTAGCTATAATTGGCTCACCATTCTCTATCCCGATCTGAAAAACACGATTCTCGTAACTGTTAAGCTCTAAAATTCTCGCATCCACGCTAAATCCTCTTGATTCTATTGCATCCAGGATAAGGTCTGGGCTTAGTGCAGAGAAAGGGTGGTTTTCTGGATTCATCTTTTATTTTGTACCGTCAAGTTATTTATCTGAATAAAAACTGTTTCCTTTTCTTTCAGTGACAAGACCTGCAAAGATTTTCTTGGAACTCGCGCCGATAGAAATTGAGTTTTCTTTGTGAATTCAATTATCGCAAATGCTCCAATACCGGGATCGTTTATTGAGTGAATAGTGGCAGAGAACTGATTTAATACACTTGATTTTTCCGTCTGAAATCTGGTGATGATTATATCTTGTATCTTGATCGTTGCCTTAATTGTCTGATTTTCTAGTAAGTCATCTTGTTCAATGTATAGACTCTCTTCTTCAAAGTTTAATCTCGTAAGCCCATTGACCGGATCATGTTCGCAGACTTGACAATCAATAGTTATCCTCTCGGTCGCGTTTGTTTCCTTAAAATATCTAAGCCTAAATTGGCGAGGCGTTAACGATGGTTTATTTTTTCCGTCTTCAATCTCATAGATGCGGTCGGAAAATAAAAGAACCTCATCTGCCGAGTGACTAACGAATATCATAGGGACTTGAAACTTTTGGTTAATTTCTTTGAGGTATTCGAGAATACGCAACTTACTTTCCGTATCTAGCCAAGATAAGGGTTCGTCTAATAGAATTAAGTTTGGGTTTGATAATAACGAACGGGCAATAGCTAATCTTTGCTGCTCGCCTCCG
Source organism: uncultured Gammaproteobacteria bacterium (assembly GCA_913428515.1). Taxonomy (GTDB): domain Bacteria; phylum Pseudomonadota; class Gammaproteobacteria; order Pseudomonadales; family Azotimanducaceae; genus UBA9659. The sequence goes on from CAJYCI010000051.1 coordinate 2,370, forward strand.
GAAAGGGAGCTTGGGAATTTTTTTAGTAAGCTTTTGAGATCCAAGATTTTTACCACTTCGCTCTCACTTACAAAAGGTTTTGCCTTTGAACGTTTTGACGCAAACTTTAGATTCTCTTCGGCTGATAGATGAGTAAAGAGATTCAGACTCTGAAAGACGTACCCAATGTTCCTGTGCTCTGGCTGAACGAAGCAAGTTTTATCTTGAAGAATTGTCTCTTTGACCTTGAGAAAGTTGTCTGGAAATTTTTCAAAACCGGCTACAAACCTAAGTATGCTTGACTTTCCAGACCCAGATTTTCCAAAAAGGGCCATAATCTTGTTCCCTTCTAGATCGAGATCAACACTGATCTCGAATTCTCGTGATCGTTTAAACCTCGCATTAATTTGGATAGTCATTATTTAGGTGAACCTTTTTCATTCCAAACCCGGTCTGTCCGGTAAAGAAGAGCCAAGATAAGAAAAGAGAAGATTAACAAGGATCCTGACAAAAAATGCGCTCTTTCGTAATTCAACGACTCTACTTGGTCAAAAATAGCTATCGAAATCACCCTCGTTTCTTCGGGGATGTTACCTCCAATCATCAAAACTATTCCAAACTCTCCGATTGTGTGTGCAAAGGATAAACAAAAAGCGATTAGAAAGCCTTTCTTTGATAAAGGTATTATAAGTTGAAAAAATCTGTCAATTTTTCCTGCGCCCAGGTTTGTTGCGGTCTCGATTATCTCTTTCTGAATTGATTGGAAGGAGACTTGTACTGGTTGAACATAAAAGGGCAGGGAGTAGATTATTGAGCCAGCTACCAGTCCTGAAAATGAGAATGCAAGAGGAGCTCCGGTTGAATTTAGCCATGCGGCCCCGAAGAAATTCTGAGGAGAGAAAGCGATAAGTAGATAGAAACCTATTACGGTTGGAGGAAGAACAATTGGGAGTGCGACAAGAGGTTGAACAATGTTTTTCCAAAAAGACGTAGTTTGGGATAACCACCATGCGAGTGGTGTTCCAATTAAAGCTAGACAGAGAGAAGTAACCGAAGCTAGTTTAAGAGTTAGAAATAACGAAGCTAAATCATTTTCAGTCATCAAGCGTGATTCCCCTGTATCCTGAGTTAATTATGATCGCCTGAACTGGCGGACTTAAAACCCAATCGACAAATTCTTCTGCCCGATTTTTCGCATTAGCAGTAATAACAAACTGCTGTTCAATTTTTGAATGCAAGGATTCAGAGATTATCAAGTAATTAATGGGAGAGAGATTTTTGTTCAATGCCTGACTGAGAGAGATGAAACCCGCTTTTAAACTTCCAGTTTCGATATAAGCGAAAACCTGATTTACATTCACCCCGTAAGCTAAATTAGTTAGACCATGGTTAAAGTTCTCTAAAATCTCTAAGGCAGCTTTCCCGTAGGGAGCAAATTCAGGTCGCGCCAGCGCGAGTTTTCTATTGGTTCGGGATAGAGATTGCTCCCGCACGGGTTCATCCCTTTCCCAAAAGACTATGCGACCATATGCGTATGTTCCTCTGGCTCGTGTCAGTCCTCTAGAGTCTAGTGTCTCGGGCCGATCGCTATCAGCGGAAAAAAAAATGTCATAGGGCGCTCCATTAACGATCTGCGCGAAAAGGATGCCACTGGAACCCGAGATAATATGGATTTTTAATTTCTCTTTTTTTTCGTATTCGAGAGAGATTTTCTCTAAAGTGGAGTCGAAGTTTGATGCGACAGCGATATTTAGAGAGTCGTTTCCTTGAGAAGGTTTGATAAAACTAAGGATTATTAAACCAAAAAAAAATTTCCCCATTAACCCTCAAGCTTTTTTAAGTAGTCATCGATGAGCCAGCCTGATATTGACATCATTGCTGGTTTGTTGGGCATCTCCTTGTAGTGAAACCACCTTGCATCAGCGATTTCTTCTTCTTGGATTTTTATTTCTCCATCCAAGTATTCGGCGTGAAACCCCAACATCAGAGAGTTAGGGAAAGGCCATGATTGGCTTGAAAAGTACCTTAACTTCCTGATTTTTATACCTACTTCCTCAAAAACTTCTCTATGAACTGTCTCTTCGATGGATTCACCAGGCTCAACAAATCCAGCTAGAGTGCTATAAAAATTTCCTTGTGCATTCGCATTTTTGGCAAGCAATAATTCCTCGCCTTTAGTTACTAACACGATTATCGATGGCGATATTCTTGGGTAGAAGGGGATGTTGCAGTGCGGGCATTTTTTTGAGCGATCTGTTGTCGATTCTAAAGTTTTAGATCCACAGGCGCCGCAAAATACATGCTGTCTGCTCCAATCTACTAACTGTTTTGCCCTGCCCACTAGATAGAAAACTGGAAGCTCTGTTCCCGTCAAAAAATTCCACAACGGGTTCAACTTATAGCCGTCTGGTTCGAGAAGGTCGATTCCAATCTCTTCCGCAAATATAGGGGTGTCATCTCGAACCATGCCTAGAAAATGTGTCTTGTGAGACGAAATGCCTGACCATCGCCATTCTTGCATGGTTAGGGGGCGCAAAGATGGATGTTCTTTCGTTGTCAATATCTGGTTTCCTGAAACAGGAATGTGCCAGGATTTTTCATACTGTTTTGAATTATGAACGCCTGGATCGAAATCGCTATTTAAATCTACTAATTCCCAATCCATAAAGTCAGCCCAACGAAAAAAAACTATTCTAGCTTTTTATGCTCACTGTGTAATCCCGAAAGATCGGGGCTTCTATATCTCAGTATTAATTCCTAGGATTTGGGGCCGCAAGAGTTAATTGATATCTCTTTACTTTCTCGTTCCGGGTCGTGGTTATTTCAATCTTATCTCCCGGTTCAAATTTTTCTAATTGCTCGAGAAGCGTGTCTTCATCTGAGACCAATGCTCCGTTGATATCTATCAGAACGTCGCCTAAGTGAATTTTACCTTGCTTGTCATAGCGAACTCCTACCATGCCAGCTCTTTCAGCGGGAAGCCCTTCGATTACCGAAAAAATTGCTACTCCGCGCGCGCCGAGTCTCTTTGTCCAGTAATCTGATAATAACTCCACGCCCATTACTGGTCTCACTACCTTCCCATGTTCGATTAGCTGAGGCACGATATTTTTTAATGTGTTTATCGGGATAGCGAAGCCAATACCTGCGCTGGCGCCTGAGGGGGATCGGATAGCCGTATTTACGCCGATTATTTGACCACTTGAATTCAACAAAGGGCCTCCCGAGTTGCCTGGATTAATCGCCGCATCTGTCTGGATTACATCTCGTATAGTTCTTTGATTTAAGGATTTTATTTCTCGACCAAGGGCCGAGACCACACCAACGGTTAACGTGGAATCTAAACCAAAGGGGTTCCCAATTGCTAGGACTTTCCTTCCAACAGCGAGGGCGGAAGAATCTCCCAGCGGGAGAGGTTCAAGAAGTTCGCCACTCGCTTCGATTTTTAGGAGAGCTATATCTTTCTCTGGTGCCGCTCCTATTATCTTGGCTTCATAACTCCGGTTGGAATGAGTGGTTATCGTGATTTTGTTTGCTCGATAGACGACATGAAAGTTTGTAACTATTATTCCTGATCGATCCCATATGAACCCTGTGCCTGCGCCTTGCGGTATCTCCGAGACATTCAGAGAAAATCGTTGCCTTCTCAATTTAGTATTTGTGACGAAAACTACACTGGGACTGGCTTTTTCAAATATAGTAGTGTTGTTCTTTTCGTCATTCGTGAACGGAAGCTCGATAAGATCTGGGGATTTTCTTTCGTCTTTGATTAAGCTGCCAGACGAAAAACTCTCTTTTTTATCATCATCTTCCCAATTTATTACTGTCGCAAATAACCCCGCACTGCATATTAAAACGACTATACCAATGAACAGATTACTTCTTAACATAAGCCTTAACGCGTCAGCTTGGTTGTTCGATTTATTGTTTGGGCCATGTCTAAGAATTTATTCAGATTATAGATGTCCTCTGGTGCTAAAACGCCGACTGTTTGTTTAAGTCTCAAGGTGTTGAGAACATATCGATATCTTGCGCTGGCATATTGAAACTGGGAGAGAAATAAACTTCTTTGTGCGTTGAGCACGTCAACGATATTGCGCGTACCGACCTCGTATCCTGTCAAGGTTGCTTCGAGCGCGCTCTCGCTTGATTCGATCCCACGCTTCCCTGCTGACACTCTAGCGACGTCGGTATTAACTAACCTAAACAAACTGCGAGTATTTTCCACGACTTGCCTTTTTGTTAATTCTAAAATCTTGCGAGCTGCTTCTAGATCATGTCTTGCTGTTCTTACTCCCGATCTCACCGCGCCTCCTTGAAAGATAGGCATCGAGAGATTAAGCGTTGCCGTTTGCTGATCGACTTCTTGCCCTAAGAAAGAAGTTCCTCCAGATTCGTTATGAGAGTATGAAACTTGAGCATCGATCGTTGGCAGATGTCTTGACTTCGCTGCTTTAAGGCTCCTTTCCCCAGCATCAACGAGGGCTACGTTTGCCTTAACGGTGTAGTTATTCTTAAGGGCTTCGTCTACCCACTCGTCTTCTTTATTTGGGTCTGGTGATTTCACAGGAAATTGATCGGATAGCCCATATACAAAATCGAAGGCTCTCCCTGTGAGTCTAACCAGTGGTTCAAAGCTATTTGACTGCGCTCCTTCGTCTTCGATAACACTCACCGTGGAGCTATCAAAGGCAGCTTTCGATTCTAAAACGTCAGTGATAGCAACAAGACCTACATCAAATCGCTGCTGAACCTGCTCCAGCTGACGTTTTACCGCCTCTCTTTTTGCTGCCGACGCAGAGAGCGCCGCCTCTCTTTCTAGTATCCGGAAATAGATTTCGGCAACTCTTACGATAAGAGCCTGTTGTTCAGACGAGAACTTTGCTTGAGCCTCAGAGCGTAAATTTTTCGAGCGCTGCAA
>CAJYCI010000052.1 GCA_913428515.1 uncultured Gammaproteobacteria bacterium
CTATTTTATATCTAGTTCCTTTAGCTGGAGGGTCTTCTGGAGGACCCGCAAAACACTGGGCATACTTCATCCATTCTTCAGCTGGCTTGCCAGTTATAGATAGTTTAGTGTCAGCAAAATTTCGTACCTGCGTTACTACTTGAGCAAACTCGACTGCCGTTCCCTCAATTTTTGAAGAGCTATCTTTATCATTCCATTCCCAGACTTGACCAGATGGTGCATTCAAAACCACATAAGGTGTTGGTTCAGGAATCTCTAATTTTCGATTAACAAAAGTCCATCCATAAGCAATAACGCCCATATGCACGATATTCTTTATTCTGTCCTTCTCTTGTCTGTCCTTACCTAGAGAATCAAAAACTTCCTGTCCATGTGCCCAGGTTTCCATATGTCGTGCCGTTATCTTGGAGCGGGCACTCATTTCAGGCCCTCCCCATTTAACTCTTTTTTTTGGATCGGCATTTTTATAAGCGCTGAAAACATCCTCAACACTGCTCCACCAGTCGTCTACTAATTGTTTACCGGTTACTCCATTTAACCATGGTACTTGTGCCTCTACCAAAGTTTTACCACCTAATACCTGGTCATTTATTGGTTTCCAAAAATTGTCAAAGTGATCGCCACTTTTTAAGGTCTCAATAGCCCCATAATTAAAGAGGTATAGATGGCCAATTACATCCTCTATTGTCCAATTTTTAAATAGCGTCGGTGTCGACAAACAATCCACACCTACTGCATTGAGTAAATCATATAAGTCTTTACTCTCATCAAAGAAATCTTTTGCTTGATCCACCTTATGCCTCCTCTACTGCACCTGTTAGTCTTTCATAGGCGTCTATAAAATCTGCCTTAAAGTCTTGTACAACTTCTCCTGCCGACTTTGTTTCATTCATTAGACCAACTGCTTGACCAACCCAATACGTGGCAAGGTCAGCAGCTTGCTTATTTCCAGCTAATGATAACTTATCTAATTTGCGTAATGCTGGTTCAGCGACCAAAGGTTGCACTGGAGATGGAAGAGGTTGAACTTGGTCACTATTTTCCCATGCATCTGTCCAAGGAGACCTTAGTTGTCTTGAATGCTTTCCAGTTCTACTTTTTGATCTTACTGTGTCAGCAGACGACGCACTTAGCATTTTCTCTTTGACGATTGGATTAGTTTCGGCTTCCGTTGTTGTAAGCCAAACAGAACCGCACCATGCCCCCGATGCACCCATCGCCATGGCCGCAGCCATCTGGCTCCCAGAAGCTATGCCTCCTGCTGCTAATATAGGTACATCTTTAATATCCTTTATTGCATTATATACTTCGGGAATGAGAACCATTGATGAAACTTCACCACAGTGGCCACCAGCTTCTCCACCAGCCACTATTAAAACATCCACTCCTGCATTTATCTGATTAATCGCATGTTTTTTCGCTCCAACTAAAGCTCCCACTTTAACTCCTGCGTCCCTAGCCATATCAACCATTTGTTTTGGAGGCATCCCCAATGCATTTACAATCATCTTAATTGGATGGTTGAAGGCAACCTTTAAAGACTCTTGCGCCCCTTCTGGGGTCATGTTTTTCCCAAATCGCAAATGGTTTTTTCTATCTTCATCCAGTTCATTCGGATCTACTTCAATACCATTTGTTTGAAGTATGTTCTGCGCAAAGTCCTTATGGCTCTGGGGAATTTTACCCAACATATCCTCATCTGTTAGATTTTCTCCTTTTCCAACAAAATTATTTGGAACAATCAGGTCAACTCCGTAGGGCATTCCATTGACTTGAGAGTCTATCCAATTTAATTCGATTTCTAATTCCGGCCCAGAAAGGTTAGTTGCTCCAAAGACACCAAAACCTCCAGCTTTCGTCACTGCAGCGACCACATCTCTGCAATGGGAAAAAGCAAATAGTGGAAACTCAATACCTAGTTCTTTGCATAATTTAGAATTCATTCTTCACCCTCCTTGTTAATATTTACCAAATCTGCGTCTACAGAAACTTGTTCACCAATCTTAGTGTAAATATCCGATACTTCACCATCTATAGAGGCTATTATTTCATGTTGCATTTTCATCGCTTCCAAAATTAATATTAACTGATTTTTTTTAACCTTATCACCTACAGACACAAATAAATCACGGATGACCCCATGCATGGGCGCGCTTATTTTACCGCCTTTGTCTTTATCCTCAATCTTCAAATCTTCTTTCATAAGTTCAGCCTTAAAGGAATGACCCTGGTAACTGACGAACAATCTGTTTTCCTTATATTCTATAAAATCGAGATCAATTTTTTTGTTACTAATTTCTAGATGATTTCCATTAAAGTATACTTCTTGTTGAGATCCCTCCTGTTTGACCGTAACAACATTCCGTTTCTTGAGTTCAATGTGCACGGAGTGATTTTTATCTTTGGATTTAAAAGAAAGAGGATAATTTATGGCCTTACAGTTAGACCATCCATAGAGCTCATCTTCAAAATCAACCGCGTCATCTATCAGTCTTTCTGAGTGCTTTGTCATTAAAAGAGCACTCAAAATGGCTACCTCATCAAATTTTGTATGTTTATTCTCTGAAATACTAAAGTCGTTAGTCTCTAGAAAAGAGGTGTTTACGTCTTCATGCCTGAAAGCTGCACTCGAAAGAATAGCAATGAGAAAGTCTCTATTATTTTTTACACCGAATAGTGCTGTGTTCTCCAAAGATTTCTTCAACTCATCGATGGCTTGCTCTCTATTTTTTCCATGCGATATGACTTTTGCTATCATTGGATCGTAAAAAGGACTTATAACCTGGCCTTCAATAATACCATCATCATAGCGAGTATAAGGCGATTGATGTCTTCTCCAAACCTCTATCCTACCCGTGCTAGGTAAAAAGTTTTTTAAAGGATCTTCGGAATACAGCCTTACTTCAAGAGAATGTCCAGACAACTGTACTTGTCCCTGAGAAAGTGGAAGCTCCTGATCATCCGCTATCTTAAGTTGCAACTCAACTAGATCAAGTCCAGTCACCATCTCAGTTACAGGGTGTTCAACTTGAAGTCTCGTATTCATTTCAAGAAAATAAAAATTTTTGTCTCTATCTAAAAGAAACTCTATTGTCCCAGCGCCTGAATAGTTAATCACTCTTCCTGCAAGACAAGCGACCTCTCCCATTTTTGTCCTTAGCTGATCGTCAACAACAGGAGATGGACTTTCTTCGATAATCTTCTGATGTCGCCTCTGAACTGAACAATCTCTCTCACCAAGTGAAATTATATTTCCAAAGTTGTCAGCCATAATCTGAATTTCAATGTGTCGAGGTTCAACTATAGATTTTTCTAGTATTATCTCAGATGACCCAAAGGCACTCAAGGCTTCCGCTTTTGCAATTTCACAGTTTTTCTGGAGGTTTGAAATGTTATCAACAAGACGCATACCTCTTCCTCCACCTCCCGCCGCAGCTTTAACCATTAATGGAAATCCAACACTCTCAGCTGCCAATTGAAGTTCCCTATCATTCTTATTTTCAACCTCAGCTCCTGGGATGCAAGGAACACCAGCTTCTTTCATAATTGATTTTGCTTTTGCTTTATTTCCCATAGCCTCAATAGCTTTTGAGGAAGGTCCCACAAAAATAACTTTTGCTTTTTCGCATGCTTCGGCAAAATCACTATTTTCGGAGAGGAATCCATAGCCTGGGTGTACTGCATCACATCCGGTACTCAAGGCGACTTCCATGATTTTTTCTATTGAAAGATAAGACTCAGCTATTGGGCCTTTTCCAATATTTACACTTTGATCTGCAAAATTTACATGTGGCGATAGCTGATCGGCATCCGTATAGACTGCAACCGTCAATAACCCCATTTTTTTTGCTGTTTTCATAACTCGTAAAGCTATCTCACCCCGGTTGGCTACAAGTAATTTCTTTAATGAACGTAATTCACTCAAAACTATGCTCCATACCAATAAGGTTTTCTCTTTTCTGCAAAGGCTGCTAAGCCTTCCTTCGCCTCGTCGCCCAACATACACTCTGCAAATTTCCCAGAAGCAAAATCTGAAAGCTCTTCCAAACTTGAGTCTCTAGAGAAACTCAATATTTCTTTTGTAGCAGCTGTTGCCATCGGTGCGCATTTTCTTGTTGCGTCATCAAAACTCTTAAAAAAATCATCTAAGCCATCCTTATTTTTAACTATGTTATCTGCAAGGCCAAATTCTATAGCCTCTTTGGCATCAAACTCCATACCGGTTAACATAAGCTTGCTAGCTATCCTCAAACCCAATCTTTTGATCAAAAATGGTGAAATTTGAGCGGGAGTTAGCCCAATTGCTGTTTCTGAGAGTGAAAAACGTGCCTTTTCAGTTACGGCTACAATATCTGCACAAGCAACCATTCCTAATCCGCCAGCAAACGCAGGTCCATGAACAAGAGCAACGACTATTTTTGGAAGCTGTGAAAGTTTTTTGAATAGTTTTCCTGCTTCTAGGTTCATTGATCTTACTTGATCGAATTGGGGAGTTTGGAAAACGAAATTTCTTCTGAAATCTTTAAGATCCGCTCCTGCGCAGAATGCGTCACCAGCACCTTCGATACTCACTCCCCTGATATTTTTATCTTCCTTTATATCCTCAAGAACAGATAATAATTCAATAGTCATTTTTTCTGATAAGGCATTTTTTACCTCTGGTCTATTTAAGATTAGACGCACCCACCTATCGTACTTGTTAACCAAGATTGTTTCATACTGCGTGTTCACTTTTACATCCTTGCTATTCCGAAGTTATTTGGTCTCAGTTCTCTTATTTTTGATTCTAGACAAGTTATTAAGCAAAAACCTAACACCTTTCTCGTGTCCCGAGGATCAATCATACCATGGTCAATCAACCTGCCTGAAGTTATAAAGGCATCTGATTGACTGTCAAAGTGTTCTTGGATCCCTTTAATTTGAGAACTGAAACTCTCTTCATCGATTTCTTTGCCTTTCCGAGCAGCCGAATTTCTAAGCACATGCTCCATCGTTTTCGCTGCCTGCTGGCCACCCATAACTCCCGTTTGTGCGTTGGGCCATGTCATTAGAAAATCTGGTCTATAAGAATATCCACACATACCGTAGTTTCCTGCACCGAAGCTTGCCCCAATATAAAGAGCTATTTTGGGAACCTTAACATTCATGACAGCCTGGATCATTTTTGCACCATGCTTAATCATTCCTGCGTGCTCATATTGAGATCCCACCATATAACCAGTTGTGTTATGTAAAAAAATTATTGGTCTATTTACTTGATCACATAATTGAAAAAAATGAGCAGCTTTTGTTGCACCGTTTGGATCAATTGGACCGTTATTTCCTATCAGCGCACAGGGTATTCCAAAAATATTCGCCTGAATACACACGGTTGAAGCTCCATAATCTGGTTTAAATTCAATAAAATCTGAATTGTCTACAATCCTGCAAACTAACTCTCTCACGTCATAGGGTTTTCTATAATCAGTAGGAACAATACCTATAATTTCGTCTGACGAATACTTCGGCGGCAAAAAATTCCGTGAATTTATACCATTGAAATCTCTGTCCCAACCTAACGATTTAACTACCTCTCTTGCAATTTCGATGGCGTGCTTATCATCTTCTGCTAGATACTCAACTAACCCTGTAATCTTTGAATGTACCTCCGCACCTCCAAGATCTTTATCAGAGGACTCTTCACCTGTAGCAGCCCTCAAAAGGTTTGCGCCTGCGAGCGCAGCCATACCATTTTCTTTTACACCAATAACATAGTCGCTCATACCGGGCATATACGCGCCACCTGCTGTTGACAGACCATGCAAAACCGTAATTATTGGAATTCCCATTGCACTCAGCTCAGCCAAACCTGCAAAAGCTCCTCCACCCAATGCCCATAATTCAACTTTATATTGCATAAGATTTGCTCCAGCACTTTCCACCAAATGAACGAGAGGTAGCTTGTGCTTTTTTGCCATTTCCAAAAGCAACAAACCTTTTTCAATAGTTTTGATAGTAGTTGCTCCAGCATTTATTCCACTATCATCTATATAGATTAAGCATTTAATACCTGAGACATATCCAATCCCTCCGATTAGACTGGAACCAGGAATACTAGTTTCAGGATCTGGGTCATCGACACAATAACCTGCCATATTAAAAAGTTCTAAGAATGGGAGACCAGGATCTAGTAATGCTCCTAATCTTTCTCTAGGAGACAATTGATTCCTTTTTTCAAAAACATCTCTTCGTTTTTCAGAGGTTCGTGCTGCTCTTTCGAGAAGCAAATCCATTTTTCTTAAAAGAGCCTCGTTTTCTTCTGTATTAGTTTCAAAAGAAGGAGAGGAACTATCAATTTTGCTTACGAACACTTCACACCTATTTTTACGTTAATTTTAATTCGTTAATTTCCATTGAATTTAATTCAAAACATTTAGTAGACCGTCAGTGAGCTGCTCCCGGAGGGAAAATTTTTTTATTTTCCCTGATCCAGTAAGCGGCCACTCGTCAATTTCAACCCAAATCGCGGGTGTTTTTTGTGGTGATATTTTTTTTCTTATAAAAGACTTCAGCTCTGTTGATGTCAGCTTCTGCCCTTTTTCAAACTTCACAAAACACCCAACTATTTCCCCAAACTTTTCATCGGGCAATCCAACAATCGCTACTTCAGAAATATCCTCATGTTCAAGCAAGCTATTTTCAATTTCTTTGGGATAAATGTTCTCTCCACCTCTTATGATCATTTCCTTAACTCTGCCAGCAATACGAACATACCCCTCTGCGTCCATGGTCCCCAAGTCACCTGTGTGTAACCACTGCTCAGCGTCAATAGTTTCAGATGTTGCATCAGGATTTTGATGGTATTCGAGCATCGTGTTATCACCTCTATTACAAATTTCGCCCACTTCATTTAGGCCCATCACTTTATTCGTTTGCGGATCACGTATTGAAACATCAAGATTGGGTAGGGGTTGACCCAAGGAGTTAGTCAAGTTTTCAAGAGTATCATCTGCCCACGCTAGCGTAATTACCGGGCTGCTTTCTGTCTGGCCATATACGATCT
>CAJYCI010000053.1 GCA_913428515.1 uncultured Gammaproteobacteria bacterium
TCAGGCCCCCACATTTTTCCAGATTCTCTGATCGCCGCTGGCATTGACGCGTCTATAATTACATCCGAGGGGACGTGAAGATTTGTAATCCCCTTGTCGGAATTAACCATTGCTAGGTCCGGACCATTTTCCAGACAAGCATCTAGGTCGTTTTTGATTTCTTGCGCTTGTTCCTCTGGCAATTCGGTAATTTTTTCGTAAACATCGCCGATTCCGTTGTTTGGGTCTATGCTAAGTTGCTCAAGCACATCAGAATGCTTTTCTAAGGCTTCTCTGTAATAGGCTCGCACACAATGCCCAAACATTTTTGGGTCAGAGATTTTCATCATTGTTGCTTTTAGATGTAAAGAAAAGAGAACGTTTTTCGGGGTTGTTATTATTTGGTCTTCAAAAAATTCACAGAGGGCTTTTCTACTCATGAAAGAAGCGTCAATAATTTCTCCCTTAGTTACACCAATTTGTTCCGCCAGCACCGTTTGCTTGGCTTCGTCCTCAAACACGATAGAAATTTCGCTATCTTTTTCAGCGATGGTAGACATTTCGCTTTCATAAAAATCTCCACTTTCCATGTGAGCCACGTGACTTTTAGATGATTGGTCCCAAGCCCCCATTTTATGGGGGAACTTTTTCGCAAAATCTTTAACAGCCTGGGCTGCTCTTCGATCCGAGTTTCCTTCCCTGAGAACAGGGTTGACCGCGCTACCCTTAATTTTATCGTATTTGGATTTGATCTCTTTTTCTTCGTCGCTGCTTGGTTCTTCTGGGTATTCGGGAAGATCATAGCCTTTATTTTTCAGTTCTCTTATGGCTTCTTGCATTTGAGGCGCTGAGGCGCTTATGTTGGGTAATTTTATGATGTTAGCTTCCGAAGTTTTCGCAAGCTCCCCTAGATAAGCCAAATCATCGGAGATTTTTTGTTCCGGCTTTAGTCTATCGTTAAAGGCTGAAAGTATTCTCCCCGCTAGAGAAATATCTCTTAATTCGACTTCTATATTTGCTGCCTTGGTGAAACTTTTAATTATAGGGAGCAGAGAATAAGTTGCTAGGCGCGGTGCCTCGTCGGTATCGGTGTAAATGATCTTGGGTAAGTCTGACATAGATATCTGAGTGCCTTTTTCTTAAATAGCTTCTAGAGTTTGCTTCCAATAATTTTAAAACGCGGTAGGTTTTCACTTCAAACCCAGACCTCAATTATAGAGTATTGAGAGGATATTCGCATTTCCTTCTTTGACCCCTGGCGGGTAATTTAGTTTTTTTGTTCAAAATTGGACTAAGAACTGATGATTTCCCCCTTTATTCGCCCCTAAACTTTGGTTTTCGTTTATTTAAAAAGGCCTCGATTCCTTCCTGACCATCTAAAGATCTGGCCATATCGGATATACCCCTTGCTTCCAGTTCCATCTGCGTTTCAAGTCCGTTGTCGAGGGATGAGTTAAGTAAACTCTTTACTTTTCCAAAGGCCAAAGTTGGGCCCCTAGCAAATGTTCTTGCTAATTCTCGTGCCGTTTCGGATAGATCATTTTCCTCTACGATTTTATTTATAAGGCCCCACTCTAGCGCCTCCTCTGCCGATAATAGGCGGTTAGTAAGCATTAACTCTCGTGCTCTCCTATCTCCTATTCGCCTGGGTAAAAAGTAAGTCGAGCTACCATCTGGAGACAAACCTGCATTAGTATACGCCATGACGAACTTTGCTGATTTGGCTGAAATCACGAGATCAGCGGATATTGCAATGCTGAATCCTGCCCCCGCGGCGGTCCCGTTTATTGCAGCTATAGTCGGTGCATCCATTCGTGAAAATCTAGAAATAGCAATGTGAAGATCTCCTGCCATCTGTTTTATAAGGGTAGGCGCTGAGTTTCCCGCATCTGAAAAAGTTTTCAAATCACCGCCTGCGCAAAACATCTTGCCCTTGCCTTCTATAATGACTGCTCTTACGTCTTTGTTTTCATCACATTCAATCGCGACATCACTGAGCTCTTTGGCCATCTTAGGATCTAACGCGTTAGCATTTTCCGGCCGGCTTAAGGTAATGGTTGCGACGTTATTTGAGATCGAAAAATCAAGTGTATCAAGGTTCATGTCGGTTCCTGTAGATTAAATAAGACAATTGTAATGTAATGTCTCTCGAATTTTCATCAAAAGAGGCAGAGCCGTGCTTAGAGCAGTTCAATTCGGCTTTCAAACGGGGCTCAGAGTCTCAGAGTTATGTTTAGGAACAATGAATTTCGGAATTCCAGGTCAAGGCCATCAAGGAGACTGGACTTTAGATTATAAAGAGTCAAAGAAAATATTCGAAGTCGCAATTGAGAATGGACTTTTTTATTTTGACTGCGCCGATATTTATGGCTCAGGAGCTAGCGAAGAAGTCGTAGGAAAGATTTTGAGAGACTTGCTGCCTCGCGAAGACTACGTTCTTGCGACCAAGGTAGCTATGCCGATGTCTCGTTCGCCCAATTCTGGTGGGTTATCGAGAAAGCACATCAAAGAAAGTGTGGATGCATGCCTGAAGCGTTTGGGGCTTGATTACATCGACCATCTAGTAATTCACCGTCATCCCCACGGAATTCCGTTTCACGGAGGTGGTCCGATCGAAGAGACCTTGGAAGCACTGCACGACACCGTAAAATCTGGAAAAGTTTTGTATCTAGGTGCGTCCAGTATGTTTGCTTGGCAATTTGCTGAGTTGCAGATGACTGCGCGAGCTGCTGGTTGGACCGAGTTTGTTTCCATGCAGAATCACTACAATCTTGTTTACCGTGAAGAAGAGCGAGAAATGATTCCTTACTGCTGGGAAAACGGTATTGCGTTGACCCCTTGGTCCCCGCTGGCTCGCGGTATACTAACTGGATCCTATGGTGGCTCGTTAGAAGCGGGGAAAACAAAGCGGTCCCAAGGCAAGGATAAGACAAGAACAGAAAGTCTGTACAAGGGAGAAAACGATTTTAAAATAGCTGAACGAGTCGGCGAACTCGCAAACCGTTATCAAAAGACGTCAGCGCAAATCGCGTTAGCTTGGCTCTGCAACAAGCAGGAAGTTACTTCGCCCATTGTTGGCGTGTCCAGCTCAACGCAGTTGCTGGATTTGATAAGTGCGCCTTCAATTGAGCTTGATGACGAGGATAACCAATACCTTGAAGAGCTTTATAAGCCGTTGGAGAATCTTCTATGCATCGGAATGTCTTAGCGCTTTCTTGATCTGAAACGAATCCATGAAGCAAGGAGCTTCAAGAAAAACCATGCCGTTATAATAAAAGATACTAAAAGGTCTCCCGCTAGGTTCCGGGAGATTGGTAAAAAATAGCGGTCGTAGATTGCAATAAATTTTTGGGGATTATTCGATCTCGTTCCAAGCCAAAGAAAGACCTGCCATCCATTCGCATTAGCCCAACTGCCTAGATTTTTGAATCGAAGAATTGCTTTGAAAAAGCCATCTCCAGCTATTTCGTGCAGTGCGTTATGAAAGAAAGGGAATAAATTGAGCTTCTTAGACTCTAGAGCTTCTTTATAGATAGACGGCGCTACCACAAAAAAATTGAAAAGCTTTAAATGAAACATGCTCATGATAATTAGATTAAGCGCTGTGCGTTCTGCGGCGCCCTCAGCTTCAAACCTTCGCCCGCTACTTTTGATCTCTCCAGGCAAAGTGACAAACCTTCCTATTTCGGAAAAGCGCTGACCAAATTCTTTATCTTCTAGGAATCCAAATTCCTCTGAGAAGTGCCCAAAGGAATCAAAATCTTTCCTTGAAATAAGAAGGCCTTGATCGCCAGAGAAGGTTCCTTCCCTATTGAAGAACGACTTCCACTCAAAAAAGGAAAGAAACTTTTTAACTTTAGGATCCTCGCAGAAAAAATTGATTTTAAAATGGCCCGCGGAGGGTTGTGTAAACCCCTCCATTAAATCAAGGGCGTTTTTTAACTGGAGCCGGTTTTCTATTTCGCTATCTGCGTGTAGAAAAAGAAAGTATTCTCCTTTGGCATGCAGTGTTCCTTCATTTAGTTGGCGTCCCCGTCCTGGTTCTCCCGATACAATCGTGGCTTTCATATTCTCAGCTATTTTTAATGTGGCATCTTCTGATCCGCCATCGGAAACGATCACTTCAAATGATAGGTTTTTTTGGGCTGCCAGCTGATGCAGAAGCTTTTTTATATGTTGTTCTTCGTTTAGTGTCGGGATAATTATGCTGAGCATTTTAGGGATAGTTTTTGTATGGCTCCTTGAGCCCTGCCTTTGCTGCTAGCTTTATCTCCTCAAAAACATATGTATTTTTTGAAATCTCGATGATTTCTTTATACTCTGAAATTGCTCGGCGTCGCTGATTTGATATATCGGACAGCTGGGCTGAAGTTAGTTTAAACCAAGCGATACTCCAGCCCGGTAATTTCGAATCCTCTGAAGAAAAATAAGGTTCAACTTGAAAAAAATTTCTCTGTGCCTCAACTAGCTCTCGATTTCTTAGTTGTGCCCTGATCATGGAAACCTTTGCCAAGTTGTATTCCGCCGAATTGGAGTCGGCATTCTTTAAGAAGTCTTTTGCTATAAAAATACTTTCCTCAAACTTTTCTTGAATAAGCAAAACGAAGATCAGTTGGAGATGGAATCTTGGATTTTTTGAAAACTTTTCAGATAAATATCTGAAATGATCTTCTGCTTCTGAGTAAGTTAGTTCGCTTTCAAGAAACAAAGAACCTAAGGTGTATCGGGCGACGTCCTTGTATCTTTCTCCCTTTATGATTGAGTCTTTAAGGTACGGAATGCTTTTTTCCGAATTGCCAGTTGGAATGAACCAAAGGAGCGAGCTAACTGCTTTTATGAACGGAGGAAGATTATCAGCAACATAATAAGCTAGCCCTAGATGGAACTTTGCGTCGTGAAGTTTCGGATCTAATTTTAAAGCCGTCTCCATTTGTTCAATTCCAATAACTCCGTGTTTGCCTGCTTTGTAGAAATTTCCGTTTAGTGCGAAGTAATAGCTCATAGCAAAGTTTGTTTGTCCGCAGTAAAAATGAGTCAGCGCTCGATCACCTTTTTTCTTTAGACTAGCTTTGCACCACTCCAGTATTTCAGTGGCATGGTAATGGAGATCATCCTGGTAAGCAGTATTCGCTTCATTCCAGGTCATTTGGGTTGTAATAGAATTTAAAGCAAATACGTGGCCTATTGGGGATCCCTTTACCAATAGCAGTTGTTGTTCGACTTGTTTCGCAGCTTCGTAATCACCAGCAAGTTGAAAGTCAATTCCTTTAAGTTCAAGTGAGTTATCGCTAGCTAAGCTAAAACTTAAGGGAACAAACCAAAGCAGCCAAAGAGCATGATATTTCATTTGGTCAATCTATTGACTGCCTGTTCGGACAACGTGAGAGCAATGCTTATTCGCTCTCGCATATGTTCGAGATCTATGCCCTCTGAGCTTTTTTGGCCAGCCATATAACGGGCGTAAAGCCCTTGGACGATACATGCTGTTTTCCAACGATTGAAGCCTGTGTAATAGTCGAGTTTCGAAAGATCAGTTTTTGTTCTTTCTCCATATCTTTGAGCTAATTGGGAGCGCTCAGGGAACCCCTTAACTGCAGTCGCCGCCTCCGGCGATATTGGGATTACATCTGATGAGTCAGGGAAAGCGTTGATAGCATAAGCAAGATCAGCGAGAGGGTCCCCTAAGGTTGATATTTCCCAATCTACTACAGCGGCGACAAAAGAGTCTGCGCCTATTAGGCAATTGTGAAGGCCGTAATCACCATGGACTATGCTTAATTTCTTCTGTTCTGGTAGGTGCTCTACAAAAAATTCTTGCAGTTCTTCAGCTCTGGGGTCGTCATAGTCCGCTGACTCTATCGAGGACGTCCAAGACCGGTACCAGGTTTTAAGCTGGCGTCCAACATAGCTATCTGATTTGCCGAGATTCTCTAGGCCGATCTCTTTGGGCTCGATAGCGTGCAGATCCGCTAATACATCCACGAAAGAGTGTGCGAGTTGCGTTCTCTTCTCTTGTGGGACCCATTCAAGGGTTTCCTCATTGTTGTACAACGGCCGACCATCAACCAATCCCATAACGTAAAACCAAGCCCCTGTTACATCAGGACTTTCACAAAAGCCGAGGGCTTCTGGAACAGGAACGGGAGTAGAGCCCAAAGCAGAAATCAAAGCCCATTCTCTGCTCATGTCATGCGCTTTTGGGAGTAAAACCCCTTGAGGAGGCCGTCTTATGACTGCCTTTTTTCCTGAGCTATCTTCTATTCTGTAAGTAAGGTTGGAATGTCCGCCCTCTAGGCGAATCCAATTTAGCGGTGGCGATAATTCGCTGATATTTTCGCTTATCCACTGTTCTACTTTTGAAACGTCATATCCTTCTGGGTTTGTAACCATTTTCTAACCTCTTTTTTTATGAAAGATAATTTATCTATTTTTGCCTGCTCTGTAAAAAAATGAAATTAAATTTTTAATTCATTTCGCGTTTTTAAGTTAAAAAAGTTAAGCTGACAATATGGAAACTCCAACTGAAGAAACCTTAAAAAAAATTATCGGGCACGAGTTTCCTGGGGGCGAATATATTATCGCTCATTGGGAAAACTTTTTATTAACTGAATGCACTGGTAGCGAGTTTTTACCAAATGGGCTCGCTCACCCGGTTGCACTTTTCCACGTTCCGATACTCGGTGCAGGTACGTCTATTGGAGAGATGTTTCAGCTAGGGCACGCTAATTCCCCCTTTTCGATCGGAATTGAAAGCTATGAATGGGAGATACATCAGCCTCTGCTTGAAGAGACCACTTATAAAATCTCCGGGAAAATCGAGGGGGCAGAGAGAAAGACCCAGGAGGGGCGTTTATTCGATCGAATCCAGTTTCGTTTTGATTTAGAGCTAGAAGGAAGCCCTGTCGCAAGTTCAACTATTATTTGGCACTACAATCGGGGGCGCTCAGATGAAGATTGAGGTTGGATTTCGTATACCCCCATGGGAGATGCCGTCCGTAGAGCGATCAAGAATGAGGACGATGGCAGCTATTTTGAGAGA
>CAJYCI010000054.1 GCA_913428515.1 uncultured Gammaproteobacteria bacterium
AACAGTACTCCATAGCAAACGCCGTAAATTTTGGTCTTGTGTATGCTTCGGTAGGTTTCATAATTGCATTTGCGGTAGGAATTCCGGTAGCCAAATGGGCGCTTCGAAGAAATTTGAACGAAAATAAAGAAGTATCTTTAACTCAAGATTTTATTATTGGTTTTCACCGCTTTGATAACCGCCCGGAAACAGGCAGAGAGATTACTCATTCGTCAAACGTAGATTCTTTGGTTTACCATCTGGGTTTGTTAGGCCTCGCGTACCTAGTTACTGATGCTTTCCTAACCGAAGCTCGAGAAATCTTTGAACATTTAAGATTTCTGGGTTTGCCAGTAGTAATAGTGTTCTCTCACAATTTGTTTTTCGTTCATGGACTTCTCATTTGCCTCTTGTTGAGAACCCTAATAGCAAAGCTTGGACTGGATCATCTTTTGGATGCTCCAACTCAAAAACACATCACCGGTTCTTCCATAGATTTAATGATTGTAGCGACAGTTATGAGCATTCAATTTAGTTTCCTGCTTGATTACTTATTGCCAATAATCCTCGTCTGTGCTTTAGCGACACTGGCAACTTTATTTCTCTGCTTTGGTTTTGGGAAAAGACTCAAGAATCTGAAAATGGAGCGCTCCCTAGCTCTTTTTGGTTGCTGCACCGGCTCCACAGGCAGTGGCTTGCTGCTGCTTCGACTGCTCGATCCGAATTTTTCAACAAGTGTTTCAAGAGAATTAGTCTACTTTAACGCTTTGATCATCTTTCTAAGCATGCATATTCTTATGTTTGTCGCACCCCTTACACCCTCCATAGACTTGATATATCTTTCCACTATATATCTGTTGACTTGTATCGTCGGTTTTTTGATCCTTTTTTTCCTTTCACCCCGCGCCTAATTTTTGCCAGCACTTCGTAACTTTCCGATAAAGTTCTTCGGTCGAGTCATTATTCGTGATGATTTTATCTGCTTTGGCAGCTCGCTCTTGATTAGTTAGTTGGCTGTTAATTCTTGCTTGGGCCTCGCTTTGCGATATTTTATTTCTTAGTATTAGCCTTTTGATTGCAACTTCTGGAGTTGTTTCGATCACCCATGTCTCTGTGCCAATGGTTTCCCAGCCTGCCTCTATCAAAACAGCAGCTTCTAAAACTATCTTAGCCTCTTTATCAAGACTTTTAAGGGCTTCTATTTCTCTCTCCGCCATGAGTCTGATAGATGGCCAGACAATATCAGTTAGTTTCGTTAATAACTTTTTGTCTCGAAAAACTATTGTCCCCAGAATTCTTCGGTCTATTTCGCCATTAGACCTAATAATTTTGTTTCCGAACGCCTTAATTAGTTTTTCGTAAGTTAATGTACCCTTTTGGTATGATCGGTGACCAAGTTTATCCGCGTCAATAATCTTAGCACCGAGACTTTCGAGCAGTTTAGCTGCGCTTGACTTGCCACTTGCTATCCCCCCTGTTAGGCAGATTATTTTCACGATAATAGCTTCCTAATTCGACGCAAATGAAAAAAGTGCCATATAAAATTATAAATATCCACTTTTCAAATATCAGCCTAAATTGCTGACGAATTTTTTTTAATTCTCTGTTATCTTTCATTCACCTTAGGATATCGACGAAGTGATTAAGATGAGTCAAAAAAAGGAAGCCGCAATCGTCGGGATTTACGAGTACCCATCCCGCAAGGTGGAAGGAAAAATTAGCCCGTTACAAATTAAGGCTGCTTGCGCAGCGCAAGCGCTTCAAGATGCGGGCCTAGATTGGTCTGATGTTGATGGTATATATGATGCTGGCGAGGGTAGTCAGATGAGCGGTCTAAGCATTTCTGAATATTTTGGAATCAACCCGTCTGTAATAAATACCACAAATGTTGGAGGAAGCTCTTACGAGTTTCATGCTGCGCAAGCGCAACGAGACATTGCTTCTGGTAAGGTAACAGTAGCGCTTTTAACGTATGGGTCTACCCCTCACAGCAATGCGGTTGCAATCGGTGTTGGATCAAGAAGCGGTAGCAGCTTAGATCCGGTAAGCAATTTAGAGTCTTTTTCTGGAATGACCTTGGTAGCCAATTATGCGATGGCTGCGGGGAGGCATATTTATGAGCACAGCAATACTCGCGAGGCGATGGCCGAGATTTCAGTTGTTACAAGACATCATGCAATGAGAAATCCTCAAGCGGTTAAAGCAATGCAGGATCTAGGTTTTCTGGATATCAGAGAGACCTCAATAGAAGATGTTCTGAAATCAAGAATGATTGCAGACCCCCTGCGTTTGCTAGACTGTTGCATGATCTCGGATGGAGGTGGAGCTGTCGTTATAGCTTCTTCCGAGGTTGCTAGAAATTGTAAAAAAAAGCCAATTTGGATTCTTGGAACGGGAGAAGCGACTAAGTACCCTGAATACAAATCAGATATTACGTCAAGCGCAGCGGTCGAATCAGGACCAAGAGCATTTGGGGAAGCTGGTATATCTCCTCGAGAGATAGATATTGCTATGATCTATGATTCTTTTAGCATAACGGTGTTGTGCCTATTAGAGGATCTAGGTTTTTGCAAAAAGGGAGAAGGTTGGGAATGGGTCGCAGACGGTAGGCTTAGATATGACAGAGCCTCAGACGGCCCAGCGCTCAATACGGATGGGGGCGGTTTGTCCTCCAATCATCCTGGCATGAGAGGCATATTTTTGCTAATTGAGGCAACTCGACAGCTAAGAGGCGAATCTACTTCTCAGGTAGCGGGGGCCCGATTAGCCATTGCTCATGGAAATGGAGGAATGTTGGGAAGTCGTCATTCTGCTGGAACAATAATTTTAGGAAGTGATTAATATGGTTGATAAAAAAAGGGAAATTTCTCGGCCATTGCCAAAACTTGAGGAACTGGACACAAAGTATTTCTGGGAAGAAACTAAGAAAAAGCGGCTTTCTTATCAGGTTTGTAATCAATCTAATGAAGTCGTTTTCCATCCTCGGCTTCATAGCTCAAGGCGAGTGGGGGGGGCTTTAGAATGGAGAACTTCTGCGGGGAAGGGTGAAGTTTACGCATTCAGCATTATCCGACAGTCTTATCATCCTTTCTTCAAGGACTTGGTTCCCTATGTTGTTGCTTGGATAGATCTAGACGAGGGCTTTCGCCTTTTGAGTAATATTGTTTGTGAGGAAAAAAATCTGTTAGAGATCGAATGCGGAAAACGGGTTGAGCTCATCTGGGAAGAATACCCTGAGATCTGCATTCCCCTTTTTAAGTTACTTTAACTTCAAAGGCTGATTCTGGCAGTTCCTAGTACTCTGGTTTCTTTTTTTTCGTTTGACATTATTAGATCGATTTCAATAATCCCGGCATTTTCATCTATATCGGTCACAGTGGCCTGCATACTATATGCTTGATCAGCTATCACCGGTGCTCTAAATATTGTATCGATTGATAATAGCGTCGCATTTGGCGCCCACTTGTGGATCATTGCACTAAAGTATGCCTGATTTAATATCCCTGGCACCATCGCGCCTGCTAAGCCTTCCTTCTTAGCTTTTTCGTGGTCCGAAAACCTAGCACCTTCCCAACCTACAATAGAAGCAAATTCAGCTGATCGTTTTAATGTTGTGTCGGGAACATATGTCGGCAACTCCTCTCCAAATTCGACGTCTTGAAGCTTTTTAGTTGTAGTTTCCATTCTGTCTCTCCGCTATTACTATTCGGCTATCAGAGTTTGCGAGATGCTTTTCTCGGTGGTCATAAAATTCGATTCTCGTCACGATAAAAATCATCCGTCCCGATCTACCAGTTTTTGCATATATTTCATGTAAATGCGATTTTCCAGTGATCTCGTTCCCCGGCTTAATTGGCGCAAAACACTCAACACTTTTCCCCGCGTCCATGCCAACTCCAAAGCGAGGAAAATCGCTCGGAAGAATCCTAGATCCTGCTAAAGAGCCGACGAAAGTTGGCGGCGCCTGAAAATCGGGATGATCGGCATCAGTGAATTTCTCGTTGGTCTCGCCACAGAGCCAAGCAAATCGAACGGTCGTATCTGCCTCAATCAGGAACCGCTTCGTATCGAAATCCTTGTTAAGGTATTTCTCCTGTAATTGTTCTATGTCTGCGTTCATTCCTTTTCCTGTTTGAAAATACTATTTAAAAGATACTGCCTCGAAGCTTCCAACTTTTAATTCTCCAACCAGTGTTTCAATCGAGGAAATAGTTCGCGTAAATTTTGTCGCACATCTCCCTATATGACTCACTATATGGGAATCGCTTCCACCTATACCTCTGTATCTGTGTAAAGCGGCATTTCTCAGGGCTATTTGATCCTCGTCATCTCTGCTTCCCCCGTTTCGCGTTTCTACAATTTCTACTCCCTCGGGCAGTCCCAATCGGTCTGTATGAGCGAACATGCCGACTTTTGGTCTGCCGGGGTGGCAGGGCACGGCTATTGCGTCGCAGGCGAGGGATAGCTCGAGGACATCTTTGAGTGCTAAATCGACTCTGGTAAAATCAAGTTTTTCGGTAAGTGCGTCCGATACACCAAAAATAAGGACATGGCCGTATTCAGTTTCCACTTCACTTCCCTTAAGTATGAGCAGATCATATTTCCTTGCTAAGGGCGAGTAGTCAGAAGAAAGGTCAAATTGACGGTGTTCTGTTAGGACGAAACCATCGATGGGGATTTTTTTTGCTCTAATCCACTGACAATAATTTTCAACTTTTGCTCTCCCGTCATCAGATTTTATTGAGTGAGTATGAAGATCTAGTATCAAATTAAGGTCCTAATTTCTATTAATTCCTTATTTTAACAATTAAAGGGTCTTGGTTCACCTACTCCTCACGGCAGAATTTTATTGGCCATTTGATGAAGAGCTTTTATTTTCCCGAACGTTTTTTTGATCTGGAACTTTACCAAGAAATTCAAAACACATATTAACGAACCAATCGTTTTTTTCAGGCCCAGAAATATCTCCAACGAAGATATGTTTGGGCGCCCCGCCCGAGCTAGTAACGGAGACTAGTTTTTTGTGCGAAGAGGGCCAGCTGTTGTGATAACTGACCGCCGAATGGTGATTAATTGTGGGGTCATTTTTTACGTAAAATGTTAGTAGAGGAAGATCAAACGTTGGAACGAATTCCCTTGCCCAATCAACGACTTTTTGCATTTCGATCAACGCCCGAGTGCTGTAACTGCTTGTCCAATACTTCGCCACGTTCGAATTTTCAGGTGTCCAGGTTCTCTGACTTCCTAGGAGCCACCTTATCCAGTGATAGGCATAGGGAAGAGTCAATAAGAACCCCACCGGCAAACGAATTTTAAAGTTAGGGGACACGAAAATAAGGCCCTTAGTTTTTTTTGCTCTATTAAGCTCCGATGCTAACCACACGCTTATCGGCGCCCCCGTTGAGGTGGCTATAATTATAACATTCTGACCTATCTGAGCTGCTATTTCCCAACTATCTAAGGCTGATTTGAGCCATTCTTCAGCAGCAGCTTCCATAACATTTTCTTTCAATCCATGGCCAGCTAGCCTCGCATAAACTGCGTTTGCTCCCAGCTTTTCAGCTATAACCGATACAGTGGGAGAAATTTCTTGCCTGCTTGCTGAGAACCCATGGATGTAGAGTACGGATAAATCCCTTTTTTGCTTTAAATTTCCAGCCCACTCAATTTTGGCTTCCGTTCCGTCTATGACTTTATGTTTTTTTTCATTCAAATTAAGCCAAGAATCTAGATCTCTTAATGGAGTATTTTTCGGAAGAGAAGTTTCAATGCCTGACACGAATAGGCTTGGTCTTGGCCCTCTTGCGAATAAAAATAGTCCAAGGGCTAAAACTATGAATGAGGAAAAAACAACCATGTTTGCTTCTATATCCATTTTCTCAAGACCTGCCCCCAAAAAAGAACGAAGAATTACTACAGTCTAGCTACTATTTTTATTAAGATACTCACTGAAAAAAGTTTTGATTAGGTTTAAATCAATCATGTTTGGAGTGCGATCATAGCATGAGACTACAGGCAATAAAGCTCGCGGGTTTCAAATCCTTTGTAGAGCCAACAACAATAAAGTTCCCTTCTAGTTTATGCGCTGTGGTTGGGCCAAATGGATGTGGGAAATCAAACATAATAGATGCTGTCCGTTGGGTAATGGGAGAATCCTCTGCCAAGACCTTGCGGGGAGAGTCCATGGCTGACGTCATTTTCAACGGGTCTAGTACCAGATCGCCGCTTGGCCAAGCCAGTATAGAATTAATATTCGACAACTCTTCTGGACGGTTAGAGGGAGAGTGGGGTTCTTTTTCAGAAATCTCGGTAAGGAGGCTTGTAACCAGAGATGGCCAGTCCTCTTATTTTCTCAATAAGAACCGCTGTCGGAGAAAAGATGTAATGGATTTATTTCTTGGAACTGGACTAGGTCCAAGGAGTTACTCGATTATTGAGCAGGGAATGATTAGCCAGCTAATTGACTCTAAACCCGAGGAGCTTAGAAGCTACTTAGAAGAAGCAGCGGGGATATCAAAATACAAAGAAAGAAGAAAAGAGACGGAAAGACGGATAAAGACGACAAGAGAAAATCTTGATCGGCTAAATGATATTAGAGAGGAACTCGCTAGCCAGTTAGCCCGACTTTCTAGGCAATCCAAAGCAGCAGAAAAATATAACGAACTTAGAGCTGAGGTGCGCATTACTAGGGGCACCCTTTTCGGTGCTCGTTGGGAAACCTTAGAGCAAGAACTGAATAAAACCGAGAGCAAACTTGATTTTGAGAGACTGGAGAGAGAAAAGCGTATCGGGGAGAAAAGATCTTTTGATATAGAAATCCAGAGTTTCAGGAATGACTTGCTAGAACTAAATAATCAAATGAATGACACTCAGAGAACTTTCTATGATCATGGAACAGAGATCGCCAGGATAGAGGAGAGCATTCAATTCCATAGGGAGCGAGTGAATCAGCATTCAAAGGATTTAGTTCAAGTTGAAGGTAGCATGAAA
>CAJYCI010000055.1 GCA_913428515.1 uncultured Gammaproteobacteria bacterium
TTTACGCCTTCATCTCTATAGTTTTCGGAGTTTGTGCGTGGGAGTGGGGCAATCTTGCCGGGCTCTCATCTTTTAGATCTGTTTTGTATGCTGTTTCTTTAGCAGGCTTGGTTGTCGTGTCTATCTTCTTAAAAATACCGCCTCTTTGGATACTTTCTGCAGGACTAGTTTGGTGGGTGTTCGCTTTATACTCAATTATCGTATATCCCAGCCTTAGGCCATTTTGGTCCAGACCCTTACCAGTATTATCCGTCGGAATAATCGTGTTAGTTCCCAGTTTTTTTGCATTTTTTGCCCTGAAAAGCATTCAAAACTCGAATGCATTAATTTTCAGTCTTCTCGTTTTCGTATGGGTAGCTGATATTGGCGCTTTTTTTATCGGTAAGGCGATCGGAGGTGCCAAGCTTTGCCCGCATGTGAGCCCTGGAAAAACTTGGTCAGGGTTTCTTGGAGGAGCCCTTATAGTGGCTGTGTCAAGTGTGTTGATATTTCGTCTGTTCGACGAGATTCAGTCTTTGGGCTGGGGGGAGCATTTTTTCGTTTTGATCGCGTTGTTTTTGGCTGGAATATCGGTACTAGGGGATCTTAATGTAAGCATGTTTAAGCGAGCGAGGCGGATCAAGGACACTGGGAACCTCCTTCCAGGACACGGAGGTTTTCTTGATAGGTTGGATAGCTTATTATCTGCTAGTACTGTCTTTGCGATGGTTGTTACATTGACTCAGCTCTATGTATCCGCTGTCTAAAATATATCTCTAGGGTTCGCTGCGTGAGTGACTTTATTCAATCCGTATTTGCTCTTTTAGTAACATTTACAATTCTTGTTACGGTGCATGAACTTGGCCATTACTTAGTGGCGCGTTTCTTCGGTGTGCACGTTTTACGATTCAGTCTCGGTTTCGGAACGCCTGTTTATAAAATGTCCTTAACCAAGAAGGACGTTCCGATCTCCTGGAAACATAATGAACCTGAATTTGCTCAAACAGAGTTTACTCTTTCCGCAATTCCGCTAGGTGGTTACGTCAAATTTCTCGATGATCGAGAACAAGATGTGCCCCAGGAATTTTGGGGTTTTTGTTACAATCACAAGGGGGCTTGGCAGCGAATTGCAATCGCAGCTGCAGGACCGGTGGCTAATTTTCTTTTAGCTATCTTTTGTTATTGGTCTTTATTTGTCGGCGGTGAAGCGGGTGTCTCTCCAGTTTTAGGACCTGTCGATCCTGAATCTATTGCATCCAAATCGGGTTTAAAGCCTAACCAAGAGATAATACGGATTGACTCGAAAGAAACACGGACTTGGAGGGAAGTCAACATTCGGCTGTTAGAACATTTGGGAGAAACGGGTGAAATTGTCTTCACCGTCTTAAATGAAGAAACCTCTGCTCTGTCTGTACATAAGGTTCCTATTTCTAACTTTTTATCAAAATCAGACGAGCCTAATCCTGCTTCTGCACTAGGCCTGGTTTTAAGTAAACCAACACAATCGGCAAAAATAGGAGAGCTTAGCGTTGATGGAAGAGCGAGAGCCTCTGGCCTGAGAATAGGCGATGAGGTTAAAAAAGTTGATAACAAGGCTATTTACAATTGGCAGGATTTTGTTGCGATAATTCAAGCTAATCCAGAGGCCAGTTTAAATTTAGAAATTGAAAGGGGCGGATTTTCCAAGAATATAATTCTTGTGCCAGAACAAAAAAGTAAAGATATGCCAATAGGATATATTGGCGCCTCTTCTGAGCGAATTGAATGGCCGAAAGATCGATTGGTGCTGAACGAATATTCTTTCCTGGGTTCGTTGTCAAAATCTATTGAAAAGACTCTTGACGTTATTGGCTTTACTTTGGATAGCCTGAGGAAAATGCTTTTAGGGCTTATTTCTACAAAGAACCTCAGCGGTCCTATCACTATAGCTAGTGTTGCAAATGATACGGTATCAAATGGAATTTCTAGTTACATATCTTTTATTGCGTTGCTCAGCATCTCGCTGGGTGTTATTAACCTGCTTCCAGTCCCTATGCTAGATGGGGGTCACATCGTTTACTATGTTATTGAGTTAGTAAGAGGAAAGCCGCTACCCGATAGAGTCCAAAATTTTGCCTCTCAGGTAGGGATATTTATGCTTTTAGGTATAATGACGCTTGCAGTCTACAACGATATCATGAGGGTTATAGGGTAACTTGAACAGTTTAAGTCTTTCAAAAAATACTCTCGCGCGATTGTGTTTCGTAATCTTGTTTCTCCTTTGGAGCAACATGTCTAGCGGCTTCATTATCTCTGATATCCGGCTTGAAGGATTGCAAAGAGTCTCTGCCGGAACCGTGTTTGGCGCGATACCATACAGTATCGGAGACAACGTGGGGGCGATAGAGTTACAAGGTATTGCTCGTTCAATTTTTAAAACTGAATCTTTTGATGATGTGCAAATCGGGAGAGATGGAAGTGTTTTAGTCGTTTTATTAAAAGAACGACCTTCTATTGATTCCATAGAATTTGAAGGGAATAAGGCTATCAAAACAGAGGCTTTAATAGAGGGGCTTCAAGGTTCTGGTCTGTCTGAGGGACAGATATTTAAAAAGGTCACACTTGAACAAATTGCGTCTGACTTAGAGAGGCAATATGTTTCGCAAGGGCGATATGACGCTTCAGTAGAGGCGAGAGTGGAAGAACTTGCAAGGAATCGCGTTGCCATAAGGGTAGATATATATGAGGGTAGCGTTTCTGGCCTCAAACATATCAACATAATAGGGAATTTGGCATTTGAAGATGAGGAGCTTCTTGATCTTTTAGAACTAAGAATTCCTAAATTTTTCGCTTTTTTTTCTAAAGATGATCAATACTCTCGAGAAAAGTTTCAAAGCGATATTGAGGCGTTGGAATCTTTTTACTTGGACAGAGGTTACCTAGACTTTCGAATTGATTCAACTCAGGTGTCCGTAGCCCCGAATATGGAGGATGTTTTCATTACAATTAATCTCACGGAGGGAGAAGTATACAGCGTTTCAGGGGTTGAGATAGCTGGAGAGATTCGAGATATACCAGAAAGTAGCATTCGCGCTCTTATTTTAGGAGCGGAAGAAAAAGTTTTCTCTCGGCGCTTGATGACGTCCAGCGAGGAGCGAATTGAAGCCGCCCTAGGCAATGCCGGGTATACCTTTGCAACCGCAAAAGGTGAGCCAGTTCAGGACGAGGAAGATAACTCTGTAACTATTAAATACTTTGTTGATGCAGGTAAGCGCGCCTATGTCAGACGAGTCAATTTCAGCGGTAATACCGTAACGCAGGATCACGTTCTTCGCAGGGAAATGAGGCAAATGGAAAATGGTTGGGCCTCCACTGCAATGATAGAAGGTTCAAAAATAAGGTTACAGCGCTTGGGTTTTTTTAAAGAGGTTAACGTTGAAACTCCTGCTGTGCTTGGGATGGAAGATCAAATCGATGTTAATTTTTCGGTAGAAGAGCAACCGTCGGGATCGATATCCGCGACGGTAGGGTACGCAGAGAATAGAGGTTTGATACTTGGACTTGGTTACCAGGAGTCTAACGTGTTTGGAACTGGAAACAGCATAAATATTGGAGTAAACCGAAGTGATTTTCAAACCTCCCTCAGTTTGTCGTTTTTTGACCCTTATTTTACTGTGGATGGGGTGAGTCGCGGTTATTCGATATCATATAGAAAAAGTGACTTTGAGGATTTCAATGTCGCCAGTTTCTCGACTGACAGTATTGGAGCGAATGTCAGTTTTGGATATCCGATTTCAGAAACATCGAGAATCAATTTCAATATAGGATTTGAGAACACTCAGATTGAGGAAGGAATAATCCCTGCCAGAGAAATTTCTGAATTCTTAGACAGGGAAGGGAGCGAGTTTAATCTGATTACTGTGCAAGCATCCTATCGAATGTCTGCTTTGAACCGTGGGTTGCTGCCCACAGGAGGTCGGTCTCAATCAATTTCCTTCGATATGACGGTTCCAGGCAGTGAACTAGAGTTTTATCGCATTAATTATAATGGCCAGATTTTCTTCCCTCTATTTGATCCTTTTATCTTGAGGTTGAGAACAGACTTAGGCTATGGCGGAACTTATGGAGATACTCAAACGTTTCCGTTCTATAAGCATTTTTTCGCTGGAGGTATGGGTTCAGTTCGAGGATTTGATGGCAACTCGTTGGGGCCACGGTCTACACCCTCGCCGCAAGACAGATTTAATGATCCAGACCCTATTGGAGGTAACGTGCTAATAGAAATGAGTGCTGAGATACTTTTTCCTCTGCCGTTTGTCGAGGATCAAACGCAGATGCGATCGGTGCTGTTTTTTGATGCAGGGAATGTTTTTAACACCAATTGTCCTCAAGTCAGTGTCTATTGTTTAGATATTGATGAAGGCGAGCTGCGATATAGTGCTGGAATTGCTTTTACTTGGATAACTGGTTTTGCACCTCTTAGCTTTTCATTGTCTTTCCCGATAAATGAAAAAGAGGGTGATGAGAAAGAAAGTTTTCAGTTTGAACTTGGGAAGAGCTTCTAAACTTTATTTAATTGGTAAAGTTCGATTCTTTTTGTGCATTAGATAGCAGAAATAACCGTTGAATAGGTGTTTGGGATGTGTAAACATTCCGACCCGGAGTTTGACTCTGCTTTAGTCTTGAACAGCGAACAGTTAAATCCATCATGATTGAGGAGAAAGTTTTGCAAAGTAGAAAATACATTTTAGCTGCAGTCTTTGGCGTTCTTACTGCACTTGTAGTGTCCACAGCACACTCTGAAACGAAAATTGGCGTCGCAAATGTTCAGCAAGCGATTCTTCAGTCCGAGTCCGGAAAAAAACTGGTAGAGCAAATTAATGCAAATTTTTCTGAACAGGATGAAGCATTAAAAGAAAGACAAACAGAAATCACAGCTCTCTTAGAGAAACTAAAGAAAGACACTGAACTGATGAGTGAGCAAGAGTTCCAATCATTGCTCAATGAAATCACTCAGAAAAGAGGTGAGCTTGCTCAAGTTTTTCAACAATTGAATAGAGTGAGGACAGAGCAAGTAGAGAGAGTAATTCAATCTCTAGGGCCGAGAGCTCAGGAAGCGATAGAGGCGCTGGTCTTGAGTGACAAGTATGATCTAATTTTGCGTCGAGAAAACACGTTGTATCGGCACGAGCTTTATGACGTGACCTCGAAGCTTACAGAAAAAATGAACTCGCTTGAGCAGTAATTGAAATTTTGAAGCTCAAGGATATTGCCGACTCTTTTGAGTTAGAAACCATCGGCAATGCCGATAAAGAAATATCCGGTCTCGCAAGCTTGGAGAACGCAGGGCCTGGAGATCTAGCTTTTCTTTTTAGTAGCTCCCATCGTGAGTTTTTGGTTTCGAGCGGAGCTGGTGCTCTCGTGTTAAGAAAAGAAGACAAAGATTTTATAGATGTTCCTGCCATTCTATCCTCAAATCCCCGAGCGTCATGGGCCTTAATAGCAAACCTCTTTGACCCGAAACCAATAAAAATGCCGTTTATTTCGTTGTCCGCGACAATTAATGATGGAGCAGTACTTGGGAAAAACGTAGCAATAGAACCAAATGTTAACATTGGATCAGGAGCGGTAATAGGGGACGGAGTTATTATCGGCTCTGGTTGCACGATCGGTGAGGGAGTTAGGATTGGGGATAGGACGAGGTTATATCCCAACGTTGTAGTTTACCATGATGTAGTGATCGGGGAGGATTGCGTCCTTCACGCGAACAGCGTCGTTGGTTCCGATGGATTTGGGTACGAATATGATGAAAGTAGCCGAAGTTTTTTAAAGATTCCACAGATATTTAGTGTAGTAATGGGTGATCAAGTCGAGATTGGAGCTTGCACAACCATCGACAGAGGAGCGCTAGACAATACTGTTATAGGTGCTGGATGCAAGATCGATAATCAGGTACAAATTGCCCATGGTGTGAAGATAGGGAAGCATACTGTGATATCCGGTTGTACCGGTATTTCCGGTAGCACGAAAATCGGAGAATATTGTCTTATCGGTGGCGGCGTAGGAATCGTAGATAATATTGAGATAACTGACCAGGTTGAGATCACGGGTATGTCCCTTGTGAACAGATCTATAAAACAAAAGGGAAGGTACTCTTCGGGTACGATTATGATGCCTGGAGCCGATTGGAAACGAAATGCGATCACTCACACAAAGCTTTATGAAATGTCAAAACGTCTCCGAAAGATAGAAAAAGAAATTGGAAGCTCGGAATGAGTGGCGAGATGGGAGTAATTGAGATTCAGAATTATCTGCCTCACCGATATCCCTTCTTGCTGGTCGACAGGGTCAAAGAATTTGAACCGGACAAGAAAATTATTTGTCTTAAGAACGTGACCATCAATGAACCAATATTTCTGGGCCATTTCCCCTCACAGC
>CAJYCI010000056.1 GCA_913428515.1 uncultured Gammaproteobacteria bacterium
AGAAGATATCGTAAGAGATTTTGAGGAAAATGGTGGAATGTCTATTATAAAAGATTCATTCGCGCTTAAAAACGAAATAAAAAAACTTTTGAGAGATAGCAGTCTCAGATCACAAATGAGATTAGCTGCTAACGCTATATTAGAAGCCAATAAAGGCAGTCTGGAAATTACAGAGTCAGGAATAGTAAACGCGATAAATAGGAATTAAAATGCCTTTGCACACAAAGTTTTATAAAACTAGCGGCGTTGGGATTGAGGGGGCTCAACTAAACCTGATATTAATAGATCGAAGCTTGTGCTATTTCTGGAAGAATTTTTCTTTAGAATTAGGCTAGATTAGGAGAATTCGTCTTTACTTTTTATTGATCATGTCTCATCGATTCAAGATAATATAGACATTAAATTTTTCAAACAGATAGGTTTAAATTGGGTAATCAAAGAAAAAAACGAAGACTTGGTCGCTACGTGCCAGATTTGGTAGCTGACTTGGCTGAGTGCGATGCAAATTATTATCGTCTTCTTAGGATTTTCCCAGAGGTATATGAATTTGATGGAAAGAAATTCGGGTTCGAGACAGACCATTATGAAAAAGCAACAGTGGATTTTTTAGTCACTGAAAGATGTCCTTTTACAATTACTTTGGACCTGCGGATAGAGATCTTCCCAGAGCACAGAATAATAAAATGGCCAAATCTGCAGTTTCGAATATACAAAGATACTAAGTCAGCCGAGGTTGTCTCATTTGAACAACACAGTAAATTTGAATATCGTTACCCATTGTTTAATGAAAAGCTTTTTCAGCCTGATGAAAAATCGCAAGCTAACCGTTATTTGGGCGAGCTTCTGGAACATTTTATGAAGAGAGGATATTCATTGAAGCAGTTAGAATTCTCTTAAAAGCTGCTAATTTGTTTTTAGCAAATTTTCTCATTTATATTTAATCACAAATTTTTTTTCGGTGGACTAGATCTTATCGGGCTAGTCCTAAGTCAAACTGGTTGCCTAGCGCCTGAAGCCTAAGGAAAAAAATGAAAGATAGTTACAGCGCAAATGCTATTGAGGTCCTAGAAGGGCTTGATCCCGTAAAGAAAAGACCTGGAATGTACACGGATACGTCAAGACCTAACCATCTCGTCCAGGAAGTAATAGATAACAGTGTTGACGAGGCTTTAGCCGGCTTCGCGTCTGAAATACGAGTTACTTTAAGAAAAGATGGCTCTATCTCGGTCAGTGACAATGGGCGAGGCATGCCAGTGGATATCCATAAAAAAGAGAAGATATCTGGAGTCGAGTTAATTCTAGAGCGTCTTCACTCAGGGGCAAAGTTTAACAGTGATAGTTATAAGTATTCAGGGGGATTGCACGGTGTAGGAGTATCAGTTGTTAATGCACTTTCTAAATCCTTTGAAGTTTTTATCAAGCGTGATGGCAAGCTTCACCATATTTCATATCGTGACGGAAAAAAACACAGCAACTTGTCAATAAAGGATAATGTTGGAAAAAGAAATACAGGAACTTTGATAAATTTTCTCCCGGACCCATCTTATTTTGATTCTTCAAAATTTTCGGTGGTCAGATTAAAACACTTACTTAGAGCGAAAGCAGTTTTGTGCTCAGGCTTGGGGGTTATTTTTGAAGACGAGACAGCTTCGAATGAAAACGAAAAAAAATATAATTGGTGCTATGAGGATGGATTAAAAAGTTATTTGTCCGCGGAGCTGTCAGACCGGGAGCTTGTTTTGGCGAATCCTTTTTTTGGTAGTTCCGAGGCGGAAGGAGAAGAAGCAGAGTGGGCAGTTCAATGGCAAAAACACAACGATGAGGCGCTTTCGGAAAGCTACGTAAACCTGATCCCCACCAGCCAGGGAGGCACACATGTAAACGGTCTTAGAACTGGGCTTGTAGATGCGTTGCGCGAGTTTTGCGAATTTAGAAATTTACTTGCGCGAGGAATAAAAATCGCTCCTGAAGATGTTTGGAAAAATTGTAACTTTGTGCTCTCAATAAAAATGATTGACCCACAGTTTGCTGGTCAGACAAAGGAGCGGCTTAATAGTAGACAGGCCTTTTCGTTTGTTTCGGGATCGGTTAAGGACTATTTCTCTCTCTGGTTAAATCAGAATACTGAAGAGGCTGAGGTAATTGCTTCCTTAGCGATTGAAAATGCCCTAGATAGAATTAAGGCTGGAAAAAGAGTTGTAAGAAAAAAAGCCGTGACCGGCCCGGCCTTGCCAGGAAAACTAGCTGACTGTGCTTGCGTTGATCCTTCTCGCGGAGAACTTTTTTTGGTCGAAGGGGAATCCGCAGGCGGTTCTGCAAAGCAGGCGAGGGACCGGGAAACCCAAGCAATAATGCCCCTCAAAGGAAAGATATTAAACACTTGGGAGATTGAAACTAGTGCGATCTTAGCGTCTAGTGAGGTCAATGACATATCTATCGCGCTGGGCATCGATCCGGGTTCAGAGGACCTGTCTGATTTAAGATATGGAAAGGTCTGTATACTCGCCGATGCTGATTCTGACGGGTTACATATTGCAAGTCTCTTGATAGCTTTATTTGTAAAACATTTTCCTGCTCTGGTTAGAGCCGGGCATGTACATGTGGCGATGCCCCCTCTTTACAGAATTGACCACGGTAAAGAGATTTATTATGCGTTGGATGATCTTGAAAGGGATTACTTTGTTCAAAAATTTCAAAAAGAGAAGAAGAATACCAAAGTTAGTGTTCAGCGCTTTAAAGGCTTGGGAGAGATGAACCCGTCCCAGCTTCGGGAGACAGCTATGGTGCCGGGAACAAGGAGGCTAATCCAATTAGAGCTCGAAAAATCAAAGACGACCGACGAGCTCTTGGACATGCTCTTGTCAAAAAAAAGGTCAAACGATAGGAGAGAATGGCTTGAGAAGAAAGGAAATTTGGCTGAACTTTAGTGTATTAGAACATGAAGAAAGGAAAAAATGGACATAGAGACTGAGAAAATATCGATAGCCGAATATACTGAAGAGGCTTACTTAAATTACGCGATGTACGTGATAAACGATCGTGCTTTACCATTCATCGGTGATGGATTGAAGCCGGTGCAAAGACGAATCATTCACGCGATGAACGCTCTGCGGCTTTCTCCGGATGCAAAGTTCTCCAAGTCCGCTAGAACTATTGGAGAGGTCATTGGAAAATTTCATCCCCATGGCGATAGTGCGTGTTACGAAGCGATGGTCTTAATGGCCCAGACTTTTTCTTTCCGGTATCCGCTAGTGGATGGTCAAGGTAACTGGGGCTCGCCCGATGATCCAAAATCATATGCTGCAATGAGGTATACCGAATCTAAGTTAACTTTTTACTCCAGAATTCTGCTTGAGGAATTACATCAAGGGACAGTCGAATGGATCCCTAATTTTGACGGCACAATCGAGGAACCAGTTCACTTGCCAGCTCGATTGCCCAATGTATTGCTAAATGGAGGGATGGGGATTGCGGTAGGAATGACAACAGATATACCTCCTCACAATCTAAGCGAAATTGTCAACGCATGTGTTTATCTGATAGATCATCCAAAAGCTAACTTAGACGAGCTTTCCAGGATTGTTATGGCCCCCGATTTCCCAAGTGGCGCTGAGATAGTCTCAAGCAAGCAAGAAATTAAAGAAGTATATGAAACTGGACGCGGTACAATAAAAGCCCGAGCAGTATACGAACTCGATCGAGGTGAGATCGTAATTACCTCGTTGCCTTACCAAGTATCAGGAGCAAAAATTTTAGAGCAAATTGCTAATCAAATGCGCGCGAAAAAATTGCCGATGGTAGTAGATATTCGTGATGAGTCAGATCATGAATATCCAACACGGATAGTAGTCGTTCTAAAATCAAACCGGGTAGACTCCGAGAGTGTCATGAGCCATTTGTTCGCTACAACTGATCTAGAAAAAAATCATAGGGTCAATCTAAATACAATTGGTTTAAGTGGAAAGCCCAAAGTCATGGGCCTAGTCGGGTTATTGAAGGAATGGTTACGGTTTCGCGCAGATACCGTGACTCTAAGGTTAGAGCATAGATTAGAAAAGATACTAGAGAGGCTTCATATTTTAGAAGGACTCCTAGCGGCTTATTTGAGTTTAGATTTAGTGATAGAAATTATCAGAAATGAAGAAAGCCCAAAATTAAAACTGATCACGGATTTAAAACTATCTGTCGAGCAAGCCGAAGCAATTCTTAATTTAAGGCTAAGACAATTGGGGAAGCTGGAAGAGGAGAAAATAGCTGAGGAACAACGAAGCTTAGAACAAGAAAAAATGGGAATAGAAAAAACTCTCAAAGTAAAAGCCCGTTTAAAAAATTTAATAAAAAAAGAACTCAAAGAGGACAAGCAAGTCCATGGTGGACCGCGCTTGTCTGGGTTAGTGGAGAGAAAGGAATCTAGGGCTTTCCAAGAAAAAGAAATTCTCCTGTCGGAACCTGTAACTGTGGTGCTCTCAGAGCAAGGTTGGGTTCGTTCTGCAAGAGGTCACGACGTAACTCCCCTCGATCTAAGTTATCGAGCTGGCGATGGCTTTTTGCAATCCGAGAAATGTAAAACTGAACAAGACGCAGTTTTTTTTGACTCCGTCGGCAGAGGTTATACTGCGCCAATTCATGGATTGCCTTCAGCGAGAGGTCAAGGAGAACCTTTAACAGGCAGATTCAATCCTCCGTTTGGAGCTTGTTTTAGCGGATTAGCTGTAGGAGAAATTGATTCAAAATTCTTACTTTCTTCAGATAGCGGCTATGGATTCTTGGCAAATTTGAGAGATCTCAAATCAAAGAATAAGAACGGGAAAGCTATCATGAAAGTAATTGCTAACTCACTAGTTAATCAGCCTCAGCTGGTAAAAAATCAGGATAATGATTTGATAGGTGCTTTTAGTAGTCAGGGCCGACTATTAATTTTTGACGTGAGAGAGCTTCCCTTACTGGGCAAAGGCAAAGGAATTAAAATAATGAATATCCCGCGCTCCAATCTAGATTCTCGAGATGAAGTAATGTCTCTTGTAAGAGTTTTTTCATCTGAGTCTAATCTCATGGTAGTGTCGGGAAAAAGGACATTAAATCTATCTCCGAAAGATTTAATTCATTTCAAAAGTGATAGAGCTCGAAGGGGCCTCAAGTTGCCCAGAGGCTTTCAAAAAGTCGATGATGTTACGGTAAAAGAATTTGGGTAGACCAGTTAGTGTTCTAAGGCTAATTTAGATGAAATTTCCTCAAGAGAAAGGTCGTCTTTGAGTTTAAGAATTGAGTAAATAGATTCCGAATCAAAAAGCGCATGATTAAATGGCTGTAAGATTAAATCCTCTATATTTGGTTGAGCTGGGCTATCTAGTAATAATCTATTGGCAGCAATTAGGGCCAGATAGCTAGTAGATTTTCGTCCCTCTGGGTCGTCTTCGTCGATCGAGGATATGGCTCCTCCAAATGAGATACTTTTATCAAGCTTTGAAATAACTGATTTTATTAGCAACCCAGTTCTAGCCGCATCATAGGTAGCGTTTTCCCCTGTGAAAGAGATAAGAATTTCTTCTTTCATGGTTTGTTCCACCGTGCCTTTATAAGTTTGCGCCGCTTGATAGAAGTTTTGAAAATATCGTGCCATATAGTGAGCGGGCTTAATCCTAATTACTAAAATGCATGTTGCTTTATTTTTCTCTGCCCTTTCTGTGTTTGTTTGTTTGTTTGATGAGCTGCCGCCCTCAGAATCCAGCCAAGCCCTCATTGATGACGAAAAAAACCATATAAATATTGTGTAAACTGCTAAGACCAAGAATATCTGTCCCGCTAGGGACTCGCTTAGGCTTTCAAAACTTTTAAGGCCGAGGGTTATTGATCCCTCTTCATTATCGTCAAACTTAACGTCATAGAAAAATATTGATTCTGTCCCAAATTTTTTACCAACTTTGATTCTTTTTTCTGCTCCCAGTGAAATATCAATAAAGGCAATTCTTTTTTCTTCTATCAGTTGAGTGACTAGCAGATTAAGAGAAACTATGTCGTCGGCTATTATATGTTTTTCAATCCGCTCAAAAATCTGGGTCGTTGCGAAATCCGAATACCTTAAATTTATAGTATCTAAATTTTCCCCCATATTTTTTTCGTATAGCGCAGCAATGACTAAGGACAACAATATTGGAAAAAAAACCAACATGAGAAACCATCTGTTATTGGAATAAGAAGTGCGAGAAGTCATCCAAGTGGTATGCTATAAAGTCTGTCTTCCAGACAATATACCGGATACTTCCTCGATAGTCGCAGCTGACGATGGAGATTTGAGGTCACTTATGAATGAACTATTTTTAATAAGAATATTTGGGGATGGTGGCGCGCCAGT
>CAJYCI010000057.1 GCA_913428515.1 uncultured Gammaproteobacteria bacterium
AGGCGATGGAGATATTTTTTGATGTAAGGAAAGTTCCAGGACTAAAGAAAAAACCTTCAACCTCAGAACTTATTGACTGGTTGAAGCTTTTGATGGCA
The DNA here is from genome assembly GCA_913428515.1 of uncultured Gammaproteobacteria bacterium. Taxonomy (GTDB): domain Bacteria; phylum Pseudomonadota; class Gammaproteobacteria; order Pseudomonadales; family Azotimanducaceae; genus UBA9659. Next base: position 99 of record CAJYCI010000057.1, read on the forward strand.
GATGACATCCCGGAGGAGATTTTAACAAATAGAGACACAACAAAAGCGATTCCTCCACTTTATGGCGCGTTAGTAAAGAATGAACAGGATGTGCAATTGTTGGAGAGGCTCGCCTTTATGAATAGGCGACAAAGCAACACGAATTCTTCGGGCCAGTAATCACCTTTGAGTTTGTAGATATGAGAGCGAGATATGCTGATTAATTTTTTTTTCGCGTTAAAGAAAGCGAGGATACCAGTATCAATAACGGAGCTTTTGCACCTTCTTGATGTTTTGAAAGAGAGGCTAGTGTATGCCGATATTGATGAATTCTATTACTTCAGTCGCATGGCGCTCGTAAAAGATGAGAGGCATTACGACAAATTTGACAGGGCTTTCAGCACCTACTTTAAAGGGCTCGATGATTTGTCTAGTCTTATAAATTCTCTCATTCCCGACGACTACCTAAGGCGTGAATTTGAAAAGAGCTTAACCCCTGAGGAACTCGAAAAAATCAAATCTTTGGGTGGACTAGAGAAATTGATCGAAGCCTTCAAGAGAGAGGTTGAGGAAGCGGCGAAAGGGGAAGGAAAAGAGAAAGACAAAGAAGGTAAAGGAGAAGGTGGTACTGGCCCCGAAGGCAAGGGCGATCCTGGCAAAAAAAAGAGACAGCGAAGGCAGTGGGACAAGCGGGATTACAAAGCCTACGACGATAATATAGAGCTTGGCACCAGAGGAATGAAAATTTCGTTGAGGCGGTTAAGAAAGTTGGCTCGTCAAGGAGCCGAAGACCAATTTGATATAGATTCCACAATAAGCAAGACGGCGAAGAATGGGGGGATGCTGGATATTATAATGCAGGCGGAACGAAAAAATACAGTCAAAGTCCTACTCTTGCTTGACAGCGGAGGGTCAATGGATGCTCACGTTAAAGTTTGTGAGGAGCTGTTCTCTGCTGCAAGATCCGAGTTCAAGCACCTCGAGGTCTATTATTTCCATAATTTTATTTACGATGGTTTGTGGAAAGAACACAATAGACGAATGAATGAAAGAATCGATACCTTTGATATTTTACATAAGTACACTCATGACTATAAGATAATCTTCGTGGGTGACGCAACGATGGCGCCCTACGAAATTACCCATTCTGGAGGTTCTGTAGAGCACTGGAATGAGGAGGCCGGAGCGATATGGATGCAACGGTTTTTAGACACCTTCGAGAAGTTAATTTGGATCAACCCAACGCCAAAGGATACTTGGGAATATTCGACATCTGTAGCCCTAACCGAAAAATTAGTTGAAGACCATATGTATCCATTAACTATCTCAGGTATTGAAGAAGGCATGAATTTCTTGTCCAAGTGAGCGATGGGTTTCGATAGAAATGTTTCCGCTCGAAAGAGATGCCCCAGTGAAGAAAAATACCAGTCTTGACTATATCGAGAATATTATAGCTCAGGGCATGGTCGCGGATCGATTTTCGCTTAGACGTACTTTAAAAAAGAAGCGCCTTCGTGATCGATTAACGGAAGACGCACTTCGCTCCGCAGCTGAAGCAGTGAGAAGACAAACCTTAGTCCCGAAAATATCAATTCCCAAAACACTACCAATTGCTAAAGCAGTTGAATCAATCAAAGATGGGTTAAAATCTAACCAAGTAATCATTGTCGCCGGCGAGACTGGTTCCGGAAAGAGTACCCAATTGGGAAAGATTTGTCTTGATTTAGGCCAAGGTGTTTTCGGAATGATCGGCCATACTCAACCTCGTCGAGTCGCTGCAAGATCAGTTGCGGCGAGGGTTGCTTCGGAACTTGGTGTGAGCCTAGGAAGACAAGTCGGCTTTCAAGTTAGGTTTGATGTCAAGACTAATTCAGATACCTTGATTAAAGTCATGACTGACGGAATATTGCTTAGTGAGATTCAGCAAGATCCTTTCTTGGAGAAGTATGACACTTTGATAATTGATGAAGTTCATGAGCGGTCGCTGAATATAGACTTTTTGATTGGTTATTTAAAAAGGCTGATACAAAGACGAAAAGATCTTAAGTTAATCATTACATCAGCAACTATCGACGTCGATAGATTCTCTAACTATTTTTTGGGTGCGCCTATTATAAGGGTCAGCGGGAAAATGTTTCCGGTCGAAGTAAAGTACCGGCCGGCTCCACCTGTCATAAAATCAGAAACCAACGATAACGGGTTAATCTTAGATATTCTAGATGAAATTTGGCAAAAGCCAAAAGGCGATGTCCTGGTTTTCTTGCCTGGAGAGAGAGAAATAAAAGATCTCTCGGACACAATAAAAAAACACAAAACAAGGTTTGAGGTTTGCTCCCTTTTTTCGCGCCTATCCAGTGCGGAACAGGACAAAATTTTTCAGCCCCATACTAGACGGAGGGTTATTTTATCGACGAATCTTGCCGAAACCTCCCTAACTGTTCCGGGTGTGAGATATGTCATTGATCTGGGGCTCGCAAGAATTTCGCGTTACAGCCACCGATCTAAAGTTCAGAAGCTTCCCGTGGAAGAGATTTCTCGGGCCAGTGCAGACCAGCGAAAAGGTCGTTGTGGGCGGTTAGCCGACGGGATATGTTTTCGTTTATTCTCAGAGGAAGATTTCATCCTTCGGCCAGAGCATACTGCACCAGAAATACAAAGAACGAATTTGGCGTCGGTAGTTCTGCAAATGTTGCAAATAAAACTAGGAGAAATCGATCGATTTCCTTTTCTTGACCCACCTTCGCAAGGACAAATCAACGCTGCGTTCGCTCTCCTTCAGGAGCTAAATTCGGTAGAAAAAACCCGGCAACTTACTAAAACTGGAAAAAAAATGTCTGGGTTTCCATTGGACGTGCGCTTTGCACGCATGTTGATAAGTGCTGGTCAGTTCGGATCGCTGGCTGAGATTCTTATTATTGTTAGCGGTCTTTCGATTAAGGACCCGCGTGAGCGTCCCGACGATTATAAAAATTTAGCGGATCGTAATCATAAAAAATGGGACGACAGTAGGTCAGATTTTCTAAGTTACATCAACTTATGGGTTGGGTTTGAAAAAAAACAAAGTCGCTTGAGTAAATCTGAGTTAAGAAAATTCTGTCAGTCTAAATTTTTATCGCTACCCAGAATGTTTGAGTGGAGACAATTGCACTCGCAACTTTTGTCGTTATCAAAAGACAAAGGATTGAGACTAAACTCAAAGAAAGCGTCGTACGCTGCCATTCATAAAGCAATTCTCTCCGGTCTTCTTGGCAACATAGCTGTGAGAGCGGGGGAAAATGAGTACTTAGGCGCAAAGAATAAAAAACAATATATATTCCCGGGTTCTTCCCAATTCTCTGTGAGGCCGAGTTGGATTGTGAGTGCTGAAATTTTAGAGACTACCAGACCCTTTGCGAGATGCGTAGCCTGGATCGATAAAGCTTGGATTGAACCTTTAGCAGGCCACATAGTCAAAAGGAGTTATAGCGACCCTTGTTTTGATCCAGAATCGGGCCAGGTGCTTGCGACCGAGGAGGTGAGTCTTTACGGGATGTCGATTGTGTCAGATAGAAAAGTAGACTTTGGGACTGTAGATCTGGAAAACGCGCGAGAGATTTATATCCAAAATGCTATGGTAAAAAGATTGTCTAGAACAAAATTAAGTTTTTTCAAAAAAAATATGCGTCTGCTTAGTGAGGCTGAAACTCGAGAAGCGAAAACAAGGCGCAGTGACATCATAATCTCAGATGCCAAAATTTTTGAGATCTACCAAACATATCTTCCGTCAAATATTTGCAGTGATTTAGATCTTCATAAACTACTAAAAAACAAACCTGATATTTCGAGTCGACTAGAGCTTCGTCCTGAAGAGGTGCTTGTTGGTGGATTAGAGACAGAAATGGAGCTTTATCCTGATTACACTCTAGTTGAAGGAAACAAATTGCCTTTGAATTACAGATTTGAACCTGGGCAGCCGCAGGACGGGGTAACCATTGATATTCCTTTGAAGGTATTAAGTTTGGTAAAAAAAGAAAGAGTAAATTGGCTCGTCCCTGGAAGTGTCAGAGATAAATGTATCGGTCTTATTAAATCCCTTCCAAAGAAAAAAAGAAAAAACTTTATCCCAGTTTCTGATTTTGTCGAGAGAGTTCTTAGCGATTTTCACTTTGTTGGAAAAACACTCGAGGAGTCCCTCGCGGAGAGGTTATTCATGATCTCTGGGATCCCAATTAAAGCGAAAGATTTTCAATTCCGATTCTTGGAGAATCACCTTATAACAAACCTAAGAATCTTGTCAGATGATGGGAAAACTCTTGGAGTCGGCCAGGATCTAGATGCTTTAAAAGAGAAATTTCTAGTGCCAAGATCTTTGGAAAAAGACAAGACTAAAAGACACAACATTGAAGGAACCGGTTATACAGACTGGAGTTTTACTGTCCTTCCAGAGTCTATCGAAATACACGAGGGAAATATCAAATTGGCGCTCTATCCATCCATAATAGATTATGGTGACTCGGTTTCTGTAGAGTTGCGTGAAACCAAAGATAGAGCCTTAATAGACTCAGAGAAGGGCCTCTTCCGTCTTTTTGCCCTGAGACTTCCAAAGATTTGGAAAGAAATGAGTAAGCAAATTCCTCGTTTTGATGAATATTCGATCTTTTATGTTAGGAGAGGAAATAGAAAAGATTTGATAGAGGGAATTCTCACCGCGACATTTAATTCAACTTTTTTAGAGGGACAGTCATTGCCGAGAAACTCACAAGCTTTCGAAGAGAGACTTGGGAAAAGAAGCGATTTGTATAGCAATCTCGCGTTAGTCTCAGAATATGTTGAGACATGTCTTCGCAAAACAATGCTGATAGAAGATCTGCTTCCGCATCAGACTCACCCTGGTACTTGTCTAGATATATCAAGGCAGCTAGGGAAGTTGATGCCGAGAAAATTCCCCGAGGCCCTGACTCTGGGTCGTCTTCGGGAATATCCGCGATATATCAACGGAATTTTATATCGTCTTGAAAAATTGGGATTAAGCAGTCAACAAGACCTCGAACGTATAGAGAAAATCGAAGCCTGGTGGGAGCGTTATAACTCGATTGAAACAACCGTTAATGAAAAAGTTAGAAATTTTCGTTGGCTGTTGGAGGAATACAGGATATCTTTGTTTGCACAATCCCTAGGAACAAAGGTTCCTGTTTCTGAAAAAAGGCTGGAAAAAGAATGGCAGAAATTGTCCCGTGGAGGAGCTTGAGTTTAATTAAATTGGCTTTGCTATGCTTGTTTGTCGGTCCAGCGTTCGCTGACGACGATCCTCTTGAGGCCGGTAACAGAAGTGTTCATGGATTCAATGAGTATGCAGATACTAAATTTTTGAGACCAATTGCAAAAATTTATGAGAGAAATCTTCCAACAAGTTTGCGTTCTGGAGTGACCAATTTTTTTTCTAATCTCGAGAGTGTCAACAATGCGCTAAATAGCGCTTTGCAGATGAAAATGGGCGAGTCCTTGCAAGAATTAACTCGGTTTTGTTTAAACACTACTATTGGGATTGGCGGTTTTTTTGACCCTGCATCTCGACTTACGATTAACAATAGTGACGAAGACTTCGGACAAACCTTTGCGGTCTGGGGTATCAGTAGGGGGACCTATATTGTTTTGCCCTTCTTTGGCCCCAGCACAATCAAAGATGCGTTAGGGTTGACCCTCGATTTTATTGCGAACCCCACTAGATTGTATAACCCAAGTGAACAGCAGCTATTTTTTTCAGCAACAAACGTGGTAAACAATCGAGCCGAACTTCTCGCGGTTGAGAACGTTGTATTCGGCGATAAATATCTTTTTTATAAAAACGCATATTTGCAAAGGCGAGAATTTTTAGAATTGGATGGCCAAGTGGTTGACTCTTTTGATGATGAGTTCTAATTATCCCG
>CAJYCI010000058.1 GCA_913428515.1 uncultured Gammaproteobacteria bacterium
CGTTCCAGCCGACGAATTTAACCTAATTTTCTCTCTCATTTTAGACTTTGCCTCCGCGCGCTCTAATATCACTAACAACTTTATCGATGCCCAGTTTGTCTATAATTCTCATTCCCTTAGCCGACACTCTAAGCTTTACGAATCTGTTTTCGCTTTCTACCCAAAACCTATGGTCGTGTATGTTAGGAAGAAATCGTCTTTTGGTCCTGTTATTAGCGTGAGAAACGTTGTTTCCTGTCACAGGTCGTTTCCCAGTGACTTGGCATTCTCGTGACATTGGTCTTTCTCCTGACTTGAGCTCGAATCGCACTTTCAACGCGCCTGGTTTTATAACAAATTCACTCGTATTCTTCAATAAATTTAAGAAAAACGATAAAAAAAAAGTTATCATCTTCTCCACTCGGGCGCACAAAAAGCTAGTCTTAAAAATATTTAAAGGCATTCCATAATGACAAAGCGACTCTCAAATAAAAGAATTCTTCTGGGAGTAACTGGGGGCATAGCAGCATATAAGAGCGCTGAAATATGCAGACGACTCCAGGACGAAGGCGCAGAAATTCGAACTGCAATGACGAGTGCAGCCCAAAAGTTCATCACTCCATTGACTCTTCAAGCCTTGTCCCGGAATCCAGTTCACCTAGACCTGCTCGACGCACAAACAGAGTCAGCCATGGGCCACATTGAAGTAGCACGATGGGCTGATTTGATTTTGATAGCTCCAGCATCCGCAGACTTTATATCACGCCTTGCGCAGGGAAGGAGCGACGACCTATTGACTGCGATTTGCCTTGCTGCAGACTGCAAAGTAGTTGTTGCTCCCTCGATGAATCGAAGTATGTGGGAAAAAAATGCGACGCAGAATAATATGGGTGAAATTCAGAAAAGAAAAATCAAGATTTTAAACCCAGACGAAGGAGATCAAGCGTGTGGCGAAGTTGGGGTTGGTCGCTTGATGGAAGTTAGAAACATCGTAAACGCCCTGTCAGAAATGTTCGAAACTCATTCTTTATCTGGTAAGCAAGTACTCGTGACGGCTGGCCCTACCAGAGAAGCCATTGATCCGGTCCGATATATAAGCAACCATAGCTCAGGAAAGCAGGGCTACGCAATCGCCGAGGCAGCAATGGAAGCGGGCGCTGCGGTCACCTTAATATCAGGACCCACTAATCTTCCAGTCCCGGCAAGAGTAAAAATTGTCAACGTAGAGTCAGCAGATGAGATGCTTGAGAAAACCCTCAGCATAATCGAAAGCACGGATATATTTATTTCCGTAGCAGCCGTGGCCGACTTTAAAGTTGAATCTCCTGCCTCAAGCAAAATTAAAAAAACCGGCGAGTTGAAATTGAGTCTTGAACTCTCAAAGACCCCTGACATTCTTTTAGAAATTAGTAAGCTAAATGGACGCAAACCATTCACTGTGGGTTTTGCCGCCGAAACTGAAAATCTCATTAAGAATGCAGAAAAGAAACTTAGGGAAAAAGATTTAGACTTAATAGTCGCGAATAACGTGAGTGATCCTACAATTGGTTTCAATAGTGACTTAAACGAGGTAACTGTCCTAGGGCACCAGCTACATAAAACTTTTCCTAAGTCTTCAAAAAAAACGTTGGCCAGAAACCTAGTCGTTGTTATTGCAGAAAAGTGCTTAGACTCGATATCTTATGGATAAATTACAGGTCAAGATCGTAAACAATAAAATGGGTTCGGAAATCCCTCTCCCATCTTTTAGCACTCGTGGATCCGCAGGTATGGATCTTCGAGCGTGTATAGACAACCAGATCGAAATTTCGGCCGGAGCGACTGAGCTTATACCATCCGGAATAGCGATTTATATTGAAGACCCAAACTACGCTGGATTAATCCTTCCAAGATCAGGTTTAGGGCATAAAAACGGTATTGTACTGGGGAATCTTGTTGGACTGATAGATTCGGATTACCAGGGAGAGCTCATGATCTCTTTGTGGAACCGAAGTAAAACCGCCTTTGGCATATCACCAGGTGATAGAGTTGCCCAACTGATATTAGTCCCCGTTAAACAAGTTCCACTTCTAATTGTAAGTGAGTTTGAAGCTAGTAAAAGAGGTGAAAACGGGTTTGGTTCATCGGGAATAAATTAATGGAAAATATATCATCTGATAATACGCATATCGCGCATATCCTTACCGAAGCGCTACCTTACATAAAACGATTTTTCGGCAAGACCATAGTAGTAAAATACGGCGGAAACGCTATGACTGAAAGTCACCTAAAGAGCTCTTTTTCAAGAGACATAGTTCTAATGAAACTTGTAGGGATGAACCCGGTAGTTGTGCACGGTGGCGGACCTCAAATAGAAGAAACTCTAAAAGAGTTAGGATTGAAAACATCCTTTGTTGACGGTATGCGAATCACCGACAATAAGACGATGGATGTTGTGCAGATGGTTCTTGGGGGCATTGTAAATCAAGAAATAGTAAGTCTTATCAATGAAAACGGCGGTAAGGCCGTTGGGTTAACAGGCAAGGACGCCAATCTGATTGAGGCAAAAAAATTGATGCTAGAAAAACCCCAAGGAGATATGGAAACACTCGAATCTATAGATATAGGACAGGTCGGGGAAGTGACAAAGGTCAACCAGCAAATTATCGACGTGGTAACAAATAATGGTTTCATCCCTGTAGTCGCGCCTATTGGAGTTGGTGAAGATAATAAAACTTACAATATAAACGCGGATTTCGTAGCGGGAAAGATAGCCGAAACACTCGGAGCGGAAAAACTCATTTTACTCACCAACGTCTCCGGAATCAAAAACGCAAAGAACAAGTTGATATCTAGACTAATTCCAAAAGAAGCGGAAAAATTGATCAAGGACGACGATATCAAGGAAGGAATGATCCCGAAAGTAAAGTGCGCAATATCAGCAGTTCAAAATAGTGTTAAAACCGCGCACATTATCGATGGACGTCAGGAACACGCGGTGCTACTGGAGGTGCTCACAGACAAAGGAATAGGAACTCTAATTACCGAAAGATAAAAACCATTCAGCGTCTGAAGTCAATTACTAGAAGGGAAATGAATAAATGACAAGCCCTGAACATGAATCAAAAAAAAGCAATAAAAAATCCAGAAAGGACCAAATTCTTCAATCCTTGGCGGCAATTTTAGAAGCAAGTCCTAGCGGGAAAATAACGACTGCCAACCTCGCTAAACAAGTAGGCGTTTCCGAGGCAGCTCTTTATCGACACTTTCCAAGCAAGACTAAAATGTTTGATGAACTAATCGAGTTTGCCGAAATCACTATTTTCCCGCGCCTTAAGATGATTTCCAACGAAAAGGCTAGTGCGGCTTCAAAATGTGAAAAAATTAGTTATTTAGTTCTTGTATTTGCAGAGAAAAACCCTGGGATAAGCCGAATACTAGCTGGCGACGCATTGTGGGGAGAAGATGAGCGACTTCGTATCAGGGTCAATCAATTATTTGATCGGATCGAGGTGCAAATTAAGCAAATTATTAGGGAAGACTATTTTTCTAGCGATAGTAATGTGACAACTCATCCCAATATTTCAGCAGATATATTTACGTCTTTCATCGAAGGGAAAATTGCTCAATTCGTGAGAAGCGATTTTTCTAAATCTCCTACAAAAGATTTTAATCTAAAATGGAGTTCATTTTCTCAACACATTTTAGGATAAAGTCTAGTGATTGAACTCTATAAATTATTTTTAGCCATACTGTGATTTATATTTCAGCATTCTAGGCAAGTGCTCATCAAGACCCTCATCGTTTTCTAAATATTGAATAATATCTTGTAACGTAATGATACTTAGAACTTTTAGACCCAGTTCTTGCTCAAGCTCGGCAATAGAGGATTTTTTCTGGGTGCCCATCTCTTGACGATCAATTGAGACTATCGCGCCCACTGGATTAGCGCCAATAAATTTGCAAATTTCATAGGCCTCTCTGATAGATGTGCCGGCAGAAATCACATCGTCAATGATAATGACATCTCCTTTAATATGGTTGCCTATTATTTTTCCTCGCTCCCCATGATCTTTCTCTTCTTTCCTGTTAAAAGCGTAAGAAAGATTAATACCATGTTTGTCAAAAAGCGAAATAGCAGTAGTGACAACTAGAGGAATTCCCTTGTAAGCTGGACCGAAAAGCGCATTTGGTTTGAACGAAGATCGCGAAATAGTGTCAGCATAATATTCGCCTATAAGAGATATCGTTTTACCGCTGGAAACATTGCCAAGATTAAAAAAGTACGGGCTTATACGGCCAGACTTCAAAGTAAATTCACCGAACTTTAAGACTCCATTAGATATCGCTAGATTGATAAAGTCTTTTTTGTGAGACGACAACATCTACCTACTCTCCGAAAGAACTTTCCTCTGGAGAGATATCAGCTCTGCCCCTCCCTTCTTTGCTAATTCGATCATTTTGAAAAGCTCATCACCGCTAAAAGTGGCTCCTTCTGCGGTTCCTTGAACTTCGATAAAGCTCCCGTCTTCACTCAATACGACGTTCATGTCTGTGTCAGCTCTCGAATCCTCAACGTACTCTAGATCTAAAACTGGTTCGCCATCAACTATGCCAACTGACACCGCCGATACAAATTTAGTAGAAACGCTTTCGCCTAAAAGAGAAAGTGCGTCCATTAATGCAACACAACCACCGGTAATAGCCGCTGTGCGAGTGCCGCCGTCGGCTTGAATTACATCACAGTCAATCTTTATAGTATTTTCCCCTACGGTTTGAAGATCTACTGCTGCACGCAGAGATCGACCAATCAAACGCTGAATTTCTTGCGTTCGTCCGCTTTGTTTCCCTTTAACAGCCTCGCGGTCCATTCGTTCGCCGGTGGATCGAGGCAACATTCCATATTCCGAAGTGATCCATCCACGTCCCTTACCTCTCATAAATGATGGCACTCCTTTTTCGATAGAGGCTGTGCATATCACTTGTGTTAACCCGAAGCTTATTAAGGCAGACCCTTCTGCATGTTTAATAAAACCTCGCTGTATCGAGACTTCTCTCATTTGATCGGACGATCTAGCAACTGATCTCGTCATAGTTTTTCTCCCAAAGAAAAAGTTTTATTATACTATCTAACTCAACTGATGAACGATCCCTTTAATGATTAAAAGTATGACTGCTTTCGCAAGGATTTCCGCCGGCTCAATAAATTGGGAAATAAAATCGGTGAACCATAGGTACCTCGACCTCTCTTTCCGAATACCAGAGAGCGTTAAAACTATTGAAAAAGAGCTCACGGGCATATTACAAAGCAACTTCAGTAGAGGTAAATTTGAATGTTCTTTAAAACTGGATGACAAAACCTATCTCTCTAGACTTACATTAAACAAAACTCTGTTAAAAAAAATTCAAGAGCTCAAAGATGAAGTGAAATTGGAAACTGGTATCGAAAACAGCGGCGATATTTTGTCGGTACTCAGATGGCCAGACATGATTGAATTTGAAAAAGACGACGGGAATCTTCACGATGATGCTTTAAGCAGTTTTACCGATGCGATAGAAGAGCTAAAGGAAATGAGAGAAATCGAGGGGAAGGAAATCTCAAAGATTCTCAAACTCAAGCTATCCGAGATCGAAAAACTGACGAGAGAAATAAGGCACGAGGTTCCAAAAATTCAAGACACATTTGAAGCGAAGCTCCGTCTAAAACTAGAAGAACTAAAAATTAAAGTTGATCCGGAAAGATACGAACAAGAGTTGGTTTTTCTCGTTCAAAAAATGGATATCCAGGAAGAAATTGACAGACTAGAGGCACATACAAAGGAAGTAGCGAGAAATATTGATTTAAACGAGCCAGTTGGCAGGAAGCTAGACTTTTTGATGCAAGAGCTTAATCGCGAAGCCAACACAATCTCCTCAAAATCACACGCAC
>CAJYCI010000059.1 GCA_913428515.1 uncultured Gammaproteobacteria bacterium
TTTGAAGTCCGTGAAGCGTCCGCATGCCATCTGACCAATGATCAGACAACCGTTTCCTAGATTTTCCTTTTGGATCAAACCCCGTTCTTCGCTGAAGGGGTGTCCCCACTTCAAAGCCTGAAGCGAATATTATGCAGTCTACTGGATACTCTTCGCCATCAAATACCACTCCTTTTTCACTGATCCTCTCAACTCCTTTTCCGTCAGTATGAACTAAGTGAGTACTAGCGTTGTTAAAAGATTGAAGGTACTCATCATGGAAACAGGGTCTTTTACACAATTGCCCATACCACGCCTTTAAGCCCTCCCTTGTCTCTGAATCGGTGACAATCGAATCAACGCGAGCCCTTATCTCACTCATTTTTTCGAGGTCCGCGTCTTCATAAGCTTCCCACATTTTTTCCGGAACCCGGTTTTCCTTTGAAAGATTCATCACTTTTTCTCGAACCCTCCTAGAAATCTCGGTCCAGCCATCTTTAACCAAATCCTCGGAGGCTTCTTCTCCTGTTTGATTAGCGGTAAAGTTATCAAGCCATTTTTGCTGCCACCCCGGCTCACATATTTTCTCGAACCAACCACGGTCGATAGCCTTATTGTTGCGCACGTCGATCGAGGAAGGAGTTCTCTGAAAAACAAATAGCTCTTTGCATGACTTAGATAGGTGGGGAACGCACTGCACCGCTGTAGCACCAGTCCCAATGACAGCTACTCTCTTGTTTTTTAAATTATCAAGCTCGGTAAGGCCATGCGCGCCGCCAGTGTAGACGTAATCCCAACGGCTGGTATGGAAAGAGTGTCCGTTAAAAGTTTCGATCCCTGGTATTCCTGGGAGTTTAGGAACATGAAGTGGCCCCGTTCCCATACCTATAAATTGCGAAGTAAACTCATCATTCCTGTTCGTTTTAATTAACCATTTCTGCTTCTCTTCCAACCACTCAACATCAACAACTTGCGTTTGAAAAAGAGCGTTGTCATATAGTCCGTATTGCTGTCCTATTCTTTGGCAATGCTCTAGTATTTCTGGACCGTGAACATATTTCTCAGTTGGCATGTGTCCAGTCTCTTCAAGGAGCGGCATATAGACCATCGAAGCAGTATCGCATTGGGCACCCGGATACCTGTTCCAATACCATGTACCGCCAAAATCCCCACCTTTTTCCACAATTCGGATACTTTTTAAACCAACTTCAGAAAGACGGGCTCCAACGACAAGGCCAGCAAAACCTCCGCCTACAAAAGTAAACTGGACGTCGTCTTTAACTGGTTCTCGTTCAGCAATATCCATATAAGGATCGTCTAAGAAGAAAGCTAGCTGATCCTTCAGTTCGAGATATTGTGCATTACCATCTTGGCGCAACCTTTTTTCTCGTTCTTTCTGATATTTTCTTCTTAATCTTCCCTTGGTTTTTAACGATAAGTTGATTTTCATCTTGCCCTCTAGAAGCTTTCACTTGCCGATGGTTGTTTTTTTTCTTAACCTTTGCCCCAATCCTAACATTGTTAAGAAATCGCTTTAAACTCTGGCGGTAGATTAAAGCCGAGCTTTAGCGATTTGAGTCTAAGCCCTGATTTACTGGGTAATTTAACTTCAACCATCAAAATTAAAAAAGAATCATGGAACTAGAGAAAATACCCGTCAATACATCCGTACCTATTAATTTTGAAGGACAAAAAGTCCTGATCTGCAACGCAAACGGAACCCACTACGCCATAGAAAACAACTGCAGCCATCAGGACGCCCCTCTGGAAAAAGGGAGGATTCGGGGAAAATTTATCTGCTGCCCACTCCATGGGGTTCGATTTAACTTAGAAACAGGTGAACCTGTTGGCCAACTGACAAGAAAACCAATAAAAACATACGCCCTGGAAGAAAATGGTGATCTACTAAAGCTAGATCTCCGTAACTAATGGCTTCTCACGGTAAAAACTCTCAAAAGCGTCTTGTTTTTAACCCGTTGGGGAAAAACGCATTAATTTCGCCTATTTAGCAAGACTGGGCTAACAATTTCCCTGAATGTATGCGATGATTACATTGTTAGGTCCACTTACCCCTCTGGGGCCGGTCCTAAAATTTTACATTTAGCGAGCCATCAAAAGGATATTTACATGAAAACATTTCTCTACCTAATCGGAATCGGATTTGCGTTCGTATTTTCCGTATCGGTCAATGCAAAAGCCTCGTCCGGTGAAATCATGACCATGTGTAAGTCAACTGTTAAAGAGTCAGTCGACGACGTTGCGCGAATTCGAACAAGCAAATTTAAAGAAAAAGCTTCTGGAACTATGATTACTTTCCGAGTTTCATCAAGCAATAACCAAACTAGGAAAGTGATGTGTACCTACGCAAACGGCGTAGCGACCTTAGCGGATCCTATCCAGTTCGCATCCTCAACAAGCCAGTAGATTGAGATAACCGCCTCCGGGGTACTGGTAGCGGTTTCAACCTTCCAAACTCGATCTCTTCTTAAGGACTCACCTCAAAAAACACAGGATATCCCTGTGATGGCCAGTGGGGGCATCAAGTTAAAAACGGCTTAAGTTGCAAGTAACGTCCAACTATCCCTAATTTTGGAAAAAAGGTACACTTTTCAAAACGCTTAATTTCTTTAGGGGTTCCCATGACAATTGATATTGTTAATTACTCAAAGATCAAGCCGCAGATCAAGAACTTTTCGAAAGATAGATATGTCGATCCCTCGTATATGGAAAAAGAATGGGAAGATGTATGGAAAAAATCTTGGCTTTTAGCGGGACTTGAGAGCGATCTTAAAAAGCCTGGAGATTTCTTTGTGTTCGACATGGGCAGAGAACAAATCCTAGTGACTAAAATGAAAAACTCAAAACCTCAAGGCTTCTTCAATGTTTGCCAGCACCGTGGGAACAGGTTAGTAAATGAAGAACGAGGGCACGCCGCGAACTTCCGATGCGCTTATCATGCCTGGACCTACAATATAGATGGCGATCTGGCTGTTGTTCCCTATAAAGAGCGTTTTCTAAATGGCGTGCCTGGCGATGACAGAGCGATGAAAAAAGTCCACACGAGGTGTTGGAACGGTCTTGTATTTATTTCTCTGGCAGAAAAACCTTTAGTTTTTGAAGACTTTCTAGGACCACTTAAAGAGATATTGTCTCCTTATAATTTCTCCGAGATGACTTTGGTAGAAGACCAAACCGCCTTGCTGGATTGTAATTGGAAAGCAGTAATAGATAACTTTAGCGAGCTTTACCACGTAGATTTTCTTCACCCTCAACACAAACGAATGGTAGATTGTTGCAATGACACGGTAAGATTATTTGAGCACGGGCACACGGGAGTAGAGGTTCCTGGCGGGACTGTGAGCCCAAGGTTTCCGATACCTGAAACGCCAACCGACATTCAAACCGCTCAGTTGAAATCGGTAGGCTTGAACCCTGCCGACTTTAACGGGAAAGTTTTAGAGATAAGGGAAGCGCTGCAAAAACAGAAACGAAAGATCGGCCCTGAAAGAGGAATGGACTATAGTAAACTCGCTGATCATCAACTTTCAGACGTTTGGCAATACAATATATTTCCTAATTTGATTCTGTCTTTTACCCCTGAACATTGCTGGATTCTGCGCCCTCGACCTCATCCTGCTGATCCGTCAAAGTGCGAATTCGACAAAATGAGTCTAGTCAAGTTTGCTGATAAAAATGCTGCGAACAAGGAGGAGGCAATATTATCTCCAGGAAGACGAGAAGGAAATCAGGATGCCTTCCTCGCCGAGAATTATGTCAGGCCTACGAGAGATATATTCAGCTATCAAGCAGTTATAAATGGAAATAAAACAATGACAGATACCATTGACCAGGATGTTGAATTGCTAAGCGCAGTTCAACAAGGCATGGCCTCTGATGGCTTTGACACGGTTTTTCTTAATGAAGATGAAATGCGCATCCAACACTTTCACAATTATATAAACCAAGCAATGGCCTAACTAATCTTCTTCTTTCTTAGCTGAATCAGGCATCATGATTAGTGCTATCCATTGGCTTGAATGGTGATTCTCCAAAATAATTCGTAGAGTCATCGTCAAAGGAACTGCAAGCAACATCCCCACTGGTCCAAGAATCCAACCCCAGAGTATTAGCGATAAAAATATCCAAACAAACCTCAGACCAAGCTGCTGACCAAGTATTCTCGGTTCAAGGCCATTACTTATCCCAACGTTGATAATGACATAGCCAATCATAACTACCATCGCGACACCATAACCCTGAAAAATGGTTGCAAGGAACAGAGCTGGGAGGGATGCAATCACTGATCCTATGTTAGGCACAAAATTAAAAAGAAAAGCCAGGAAACCCCAGAGCATCGGATATTGCACATCAAGTATCATCAGCCATACCCCTATTGCCAGCCCGGTCAGAAAACTCGTAAAAGTCTTGATAGCAAAATAATGTTGAATTGTTCGGGTAATTTGCCCAGCTGCAGAATTACCGTCATTTAGAGATCTGGGAACGTCAACAAGAATGAATATCACCAAAAGTAGAATGAGAAAATACCGCGATAGAATGCCGCCCATAGCAGCAACGAACCTTTGTATATACCCAAGAGCCTCCCCAGGATCGAACAAAGCTGGAAGCATTTCACCAAAACCAATTTCATTCATCCAGATTGTAGATTGCTTGATAAGGATCTCCGCTTTTTCCTCATAAAACGGAAGTTGTTGAGAGAACTCGACAAAGGAACCACTTATAACCAGCGGGAAAGTTGATGAAATTGTCAGCAAGATGATCACAACTAAGAGGATCGCGAACCATCTGGGCAAACCTCTCTCAGTCATCCAGTACATGGGTTGCGCACAAACGATAGCGACAAATAATGCAAGAAGCGCAGGGACCAAAAATCCAGCCGCAGCTTTCATCGCACCCAAGATCAAAGCAACCGCTACTAACGCATACAAAACTCGTTCAGGTTTAGAAAGTTCGCTCACAGGAGACCCATCCACTTAACTAGTGCTTTTTAGTTTATCCGAAGTTTTTCATTATAAACAAATTTGCGTGCATCTAGGTCTAGGAAAAACCTATGACTCTGTCTATCACCCAATAAACGCTGCTAGCTCCAGCGATGTAAGCGATAAAGATTGCCTGCTTTTCTAACGAAACGGACATTCGCACAAAGCTTAAACTAGCAAACCCAATGAAAACTAAGAAAATCACTTGGCCGACCTCTACGCCTAAATTAAAAAATAATAGTCCAACTAAAAGATCAGATTGAGGGAGACCAATTGATTTTAGAACCGAAGCAAAACCAAAACCATGCAATAAGCCAAAAGCTACTGCCACAATTGAAGGATAAGTAAAAGTAAGAGATTTTTTATCCAACTTTGCTAATTCAAGGGCTAAAAAAGTTATGCTCAGAGCGATTAGGGCCTCAACAAATAGAATCGGTAAGGTAATCAAATCAAAGACAGAAAAAGCTAACGTTAAGGAGTGGGCTAAAGTAAAACCCGTTACAGTTAGAAATAAAACTCGCCACTTTTTTTGTTCCCGGAGAATAACAACAAAAAATAAACATAGAACGAAAAGCAAGTGATCATAACCACCGAAGATATGCCTCATACCTAGGTCAGTGTATTCCTTTGCAATGCTTGAGATAGTTTCTGTTTCGGGGATGAGCCATTTAACTTCGCCAGGAGAAAGCAACCTCGTATAGACCCCTCCGTCTCGAGAAGAGATTCGAATCAAGATGCTCAGAGATGGATTAGGCTTCGGAAAATCCAAACTTATTAATTTGCCTTGAATCGTTTCAGAGCAAGTAAATTGAGTTCGAAGAACGGAAAAGCCTCTCCCTTTTTTTTTCTCGAATAGATCATCAGATTTGCAATCCGACGGAA
>CAJYCI010000060.1 GCA_913428515.1 uncultured Gammaproteobacteria bacterium
TTTATAATCTGCTCATTAAATCAAACTTGCTTGTAAGAACGCCGAGATCGGCTATTCTAAAACCAGAGCAATCTATGGTCTCCCTCCACGAACTAGTAGTTTGATCTCATTGAAACATTTGTTAGATTCACTCAAAGATTACAACCTAAACGCTGTAGCTCTTTTGATAGGGTAAAGAGGGAATAGGCACATAGGATCAATTCATGGCAAAACTCTATTTTAATTACTCCTCAATGAATGCCGGAAAATCCACCGCTCTTCTACAAGCAAATCACAACTACAAAGAAAGAGGAATGCAAACGCAATTATTCACCTATTCTGGAGATAATAGATTTGGGAAGAGCCGGATTGTCTCCAGAATTGGTATCAGCGCAGATGCGAATACTTTTCACTCTAAAACTAATTTAGTCGATGAGTTACGACGGAGTCTGTCAAAAGAGGAGATTAAATGTGTCCTCGTGGATGAAGCACAGTTTCTTACAAAACAACAAGTAGAACAGCTAGGAATAATCGTCGACGAGTTTGGCGTGCCAGTGCTTGCATTTGGAATTAGGACCGATTTTCAGGGAGAACTGTTCGAAGGGAGCAAGTATCTGTTGGCTTGGGCAGACAACCTGAAAGAGATAAAAACCGTTTGCTGGTGCGGCAGAAAAGCGACGATGGTTGTAAGAATAAACACTGAAGGCAAGATTATCTCTGAAGGTGAGCAGCTGGAGATAGGAGGGAATGAGAAATACGTACCGCTTTGCAGGGCTCATTTTAGGAAAAGAAAATTGGCAGAGTAAGAAAATCTCCTTATAAAGAAGGGTGCTTGTAAAAACGCCGCTACGATAAGCATTTCTTATGGAACACAATATGACTTTCAATAAAGGTAGCGATGAAAAAATAGCTATGATCATAGCCGGGTTGACGTCTTATCGTTATATCATAGTCTGATTCTAGACAAGCATTCTCCAGCAGATCCGTCCGAAGTTGAGTCTCGAGAAAGCTGTCTTCCATTCCCTGATCTATCAACATCGGAACATGCTTTTGACTGGCCAATATCAGTTCGCACGAATCGTATTTTTTCCAACTTTGTCGATCCTTACCAAGATATAACTCAAACGCTTTCTGGCCCCAAAGGACCTGAGTAGGAGCAACAATTGGCGAAAAGGCCGACACTGAATGAAACGAGTTCGGATTTTTTAATGCGATAGTCAAGGCTCCATGCCCTCCCATAGAATGTCCCATAATAGATTTTCGAGACGGGTCGACCGGAAAATTTTCATTTATGAGCGCAGGAAGTTCTCTCGTTACATAATCGTACATCTGATAATTTTTAGACCAAGGCTCCTGGGTAGCGTTAAGATAAAATCCGGCGCCCAGTCCGAAGTCGTATTCACTGGCTGGATCGTCGGGGATATCTTCTCCCCTTGGACTTGTATCCGGTGACACTAACGCGACCCCACACTCTGATGCGTAACGCTGCGCTCCGGCTTTTAAAACAAAATTTTCGTCGGTGCAAGTTAACCCCGACAGCCAGTAAATTACCGGAATATTATGTGTCGGGTTCAGTTCGGGAAGATAGATAGAAAAATGCATCTCGCAATTCAAGACCTCAGAGTAATGCGAATATCGTTGCTGTAATCCTCCGAAGCTTAAAATCTCAGAAACATTTTTTATCGCCATTTAGTACAGCACCACCGAACGAATACTTTCCCCAGCATGCATAAGACTGAAAGCCTCGTTTATATCTTCAAGCGGCATGGTATGCGTAATCAGATCATCAATATTTAGCTTGCCCTCCATATACCAATCCACGATAGTGGGGACATCAGTTCTCCCTCGGGCGCCACCAAAAGCAACCCCGTGCCAGCTTCGCCCAGTGACCAGTTGAAAGGGACGAGTAGAGATCTCTTTCCCTGCTCCAGCCACACCAATTATGTGCGACTCTCCCCAACCCTTATGACAGCATTCGAGCGCCTGACGCATTGCATCCACATTCCCTATACATTCGAAGCTGTAGTCTGCGCCTCCGCCGGTAAGATCAATGATGGCCTCGACCACTTGAGGCGTTTCCTTAGGATTGACGAAATCAGTCATGCCAAATTGCCTGGCTAACGCTTCCTTCTTTGGATTAAGATCAACCCCGACGATCTTATTCGCCCCCACCATCTTTGCCCCTTGAATAACATTTAGACCAATCCCTCCTAGGCCGAAAACGACAACGTTAGAACCCGGCTCTACTTTCGCACTGTATACGACAGCACCTACCCCGGTTGTAATCCCACATCCGATGTAACAAACTTTTTCAAACGGCGCATCTTTACGAATCCTAGCAAGCGATATTTCAGGCAGCACCGTAAAATTAGAAAAAGTTGAACATCCCATATAATGTGATATTTTTCCCCCAGAGAAACTAAAGCGACTGGTACCGTCAGGCATAACACCACGTCCCTGGGTCTCTCTCACAGCCTGGCAGAGATTTGTCTTCGGGTTTAAACAAAACTTACATTGCCTGCACTCAGGTGTGTACAGCGGGATTACATGGTCTCCAGGCACAAGCGAATCGACTCCTGAACCTACCTCGCGAACAACAGCGGCGCCTTCGTGTCCAAGAATCGCGGGGAAGACTCCCTCCGGATCTTCACCGGAAAGCGTGAAAGCGTCCGTATGACATATGCCAGTGGCCATCACTTCAATTAAGACCTCACCTTCTCTCGGCCCTTCTAAATCCACCTCAACGATTTCTAGGGGTTGTCCTGCGCCAAAAGCCACCGCTGCCTTAGTTTTCATATTCTTCCCTTTTTAAAAATGATCCAGTCCTCCCAAAAACTCTAGCTTAGTGGATGCAATCGAACGGGCAAGTAAGTATACCCATGAACAAAACATGATGGGGTTCGCTTCTCAGCTCCAACAACCTCAACGAACTCAAACCTTTTTTGGACTTCTTCCCACAGCACACGCAGCTGCATCTCAGCCATCCGATTCCCCATACATCGATGCAACCCAAAGCCAAAAGAAATGTGATTGCGAGCGCGATCCCGGTCGATCTTGAACTCCTCAGGGTGAGAGATTACGCGTTCATCACGATTACCTGATGCGTACCACATAATAACCTTTTCCCCAGCTTTCATAGATTGTCCTCGAAACTCGAAGTCCTTAGTAACAGTTCTGCGCATGTGCGCTAGAGGCGTTACCCACCGAATAATTTCAGAAACCATATTTGGTATTAAAGCAGGATTTTCTCTAAGCTTTTGATACTCTCGAGGATTCTGGTTTAACGCCAGAACTCCGCCCGAAATAGAGTTACGGGTGGTGTCGTTTCCTCCAACAATCAATAAAAGAATGTTACCCAAATACTCTTGTGGCGAGAGATTGCGTGTTGCATCACCACGAATCATCATTGAAACAAAATCATTTCCAGAGGGATCTTTCTCCCGATCCTTCCAAAGTTTAGAAAAGTACTCCAAACACTCGAGCAACTCGTTTTGGCGCTGCTCATTACTCTCGATGATGCCTTCTCCAAGCCGGGCAAAGACAACGTCAGACCAACGCGTCAATTTTCGGCGGTCTTGATAAGGAAAATCAAAAAGCGTAGCCAACATTTGGGTAGTCAATTCGATCGAAACTCTATCAACCCAGTCAAACGTTTTATTCAAAGGCAAATCATCGAGAATATCTCCCGCCCGACTGCGAATGGTACCCTCTAATTCTTTTAGATTCGGCGGCGCAACCACTCCCTGAACCGTTTTTCTTTGCTCATCATGTTTTGGTGGATCCATAGCAATAAATGTAGGAGCAGAAAAATTAGTGTCTTCAACGGGATCCGCTATAGAAATCCTTGGGAAAGAAGAGAAAATCTCCCAATTTCTCTCGACTTCAAGTATGTCTTCGAACCTAGTAATCGACCAAAAAGGTCCATATTCACTGTTTTTACAATAATGGACAGGCGCTTCATCTCTCAGCCTTTTGAAAAAACCCCACTTTTTGTCTTGCTTCCAAAGGTCAATGTGACTGATATCAATATCAGACAGAGTAATCGTTTCTGGATCCCTTTCAAGCATGTGGGGCAAGTCTAAAGTGCTCATGCGGCAACCTATTCCAAGTATTTAGTCTTAATCTTAATCTTAATCTGAATTCGTCATAGCCAACAATAATTTCGTTACCTATACTCGTAATCGATCAAATCCAAACGAACAAACAGCCAGCCCATAAGAGCTTAGAATAAAAAAGGAATACTGATGCGAAATTCCATCCTAATAGCACTCATTTCACTCTCTGCCGGTGGTTTGATAGGCGCAAAAGTGATGGAATTCTTTGGCAGGGATTACATCATGGCCAACTTGCCTGTCCCCTCTGGCACGCTGGATGACAAAGACGTCTTTCTAAAATCCATCCCCGGGGAAATTGAGCTGGCTGAGAAAGATCTATTCAAGGTAAATAATAAAGCAAAGAATGTAATTATGCTTATCGGTGATGGGATGAGCCTTAGCCAAATAACTTCCTATAGGCTCCTAAAAGAAGGACCCAATGGAAGGGTGGCGGTAGACGAATTCCCCGTTTCTGGGATCGTTCTTACTCACTCAGCAGACGCAATCATAACCGACTCAGCCTCTTCGGCAACAGCTTACAGTACCGGATCAAAAACAAAAAATAGCTACTTAGGCTTAGATAAAGATAGACGAGTTTTAGAAAACATCACGGAAAAATTAGATGCTTACGGGTTCGTGAGTGCTTTAGTTTCAACCTCTGAAATTACTCATGCAACCCCAGCTGCGTTTTCTGCTCATGTAGATTCAAGATGGAATACCGATGAAATAAGTTCTCAAATGCTTGATTCGAAAGTAGCTACTATCCTAGGAGGGGGAAGAAATTTTTTTTTACCAGCCGAGCAGGGCGGGAAAAGGAAAGACAAAAAAAACTTGCTGGAAGAAGCAAAAAAATCTCACAAAATTCTGACGCATAAAAACCAGCTAGATATTTCTAACATAAATCCCTCAGAGAAAATATTGGGGCTCTTTGCCAATGAGCACCTTAGGGATGAAGAAGATCCTGACAACCATGCGTCGGAACCTACTCTGACAGAGATGCTAAAATTCAGCCTCGAGCGAGCCGAAGCAGCTGTTGAAAACCGATGCAGAGGGTCTTTTATAATGGTCGAGGGATCTCAGGTAGACTGGGCCGGTCACGCCAACAATATTGATTACTTGGAGAGAGAATTAGGAGAACTCGACGAAGCCACTCGTTACGCTCTCGAGTACGCGAAGAAAAATCAAAATACCTTGGTGGTCGTGACTGCAGATCATGAGACAGGAGGTCTTCTAATTGAGCCAATTGCTTTATCGTATTACACAGGTAATAACATTAAATTTTCATTTAATACGGCTATAGGCAGGGGATCTCACACCGGAGTGCCGGTGCCCGTCTACGCCT
Organism: uncultured Gammaproteobacteria bacterium; assembly: GCA_913428515.1. Classification (GTDB taxonomy): domain Bacteria; phylum Pseudomonadota; class Gammaproteobacteria; order Pseudomonadales; family Azotimanducaceae; genus UBA9659. The sequence continues at coordinate 5,416 of CAJYCI010000060.1, forward strand.
ACGGCCCTGGTTCCATGAACTTTTCAGGCACGTTAGATAACACCGACGTATACCATGCAATCCTCAACGCGCTAGATCTAACCGAACAAACGGGTTCATGCTTATAAACCATACTTATAGCCATAAATGCACAGTGATTTCGGGTTTGGATAAATGACTTAACATAGAGGTAAAACCTGAACTGAGGAGAAACAAAAAAATGAAATTCCTGTTTCGAAGTTTGATCATCGTTTTGTGCTTGCTACTTATCCCTGTCAGTGCCGTAGTTACTTCGGCAATTAAACAGAGGTTCGAAGATGGTCCCAATCGAGTCTTCTCGGGAGGACCGTTAATTAGTGGACCAATTTATAAGGGAACAGAACCTGATTGGGAATTCGTCAATACAATTGATACCGTAGAGTTGCAGCTATT
>CAJYCI010000061.1 GCA_913428515.1 uncultured Gammaproteobacteria bacterium
TTTTTGGATGATCAAAGTCGCTCTAATTGCTGCGACCTGTCCTTTAAAACTCACCATCGGAAGCGATCATAATTCAGATGCACTGCTTCTTGACGTAGAGTTTAACGATCAAAGTGGAGCAGCATTTCTTCCAGATGTTGCTGTGTTGTCGACGCTTCGGGACGGCTTGGGTTTGGGAGAAGGACCGGTCTGGGATTCCGAAGGCGAACGATTATTCTTTTCGGATATAATGGCGAACTCTGTCTACTCTTGGTCTGAATCAGACGGGTTTAGCTTCTTCCTTCCTAAAAGTGGCGAAACGGGCTTTTCGCCTTCGTATCCCGACGGTTTGCTCCTAGGTGCGAACGGTTTGGCGATCGCTGACGGCGAAATGATACTCTGCCAGCATGGCGATAGGCGATTAGTTTCTGTGCCGCTCGACGCTCCTCTGCCGGAAAATTACACTACTTTAACCTCTGATTACGAAGGATCGCGCTATAACAGCCCCAACGACTTGGCGATTTCTAAGGACGGACTAATTTATTTCTCGGATCCGCCCTACGGTTTCGCGGATTTACCTCGAAGTGACCCAGAAGCGAAGCGGATCGTATTCGATTTTCAGGTACGCGAAAAGGATTTTAATGGTGTTTACGTTTTAGATCCAATCGCAAAAAGTGTGAATCTTATATCGTCCGGTATAGACTTTCCCAACGGTCTCGCGCTATCAAACGATGAGTCATTTTTATATGTCAATAGCTCAAACATGGCTGAACCGAAAATGATGCGTATTGATTTAGCTACCGGAAGCGAGGAATTATTCTTCGACGGTCCGTTTCCTGAAGACGCTGTAGGCTGGTTTGATGGAATGAAAATGCATTCTACTGGCAACATTTTCACAACAGGCCCGGGCGGAATATTAGTAATCTCTCCAGAAGGGAAACTTCTCGCCACGATTCCATTGCCCGGTCCTGCGACCAACCTATGTTTCGATGGCACGGAGGAAAATATGTACGTCACATCGTTTGAGTCAGTAGTTCGAATTCGACTAGATAACTGAGGTTTTCGCAAAGAAAAAACTCGTTCTACATAGTAAATTTAAACTTAGATTAGATGACAGAGGTGAATATAGAAAATAAAAGTGGTGGAGGTAACTGGGAAGAGCGAATCTACTTCATGGATAACCTTAGGGCCGGGGCTATGTTTCTTGGAGTTGTTTTGCATGCAGCCATCTTTTACTGTTACTTTCCACTAGCACCATTCAGACAGCACGCTGAAAGTTCAAAGACCTTATACTATTTGGTCGATTTTATACACATATGGAGAATGGAGCTGTTCTTTCTAGTGTCTGGTTTTTTTGGGGCCTTGCTTTTAAACCGTAAAACTTTAAAATATCTAATAGCTAATCGTACGAAGAGGATCGTTCTACCTTTTCTAGTTTGCCTGTTGTTTTTGCAACCTTGGTGGTCGGCAATACAAATGAAGATTAACGATGATTCAGCGCCCGGGTTTTGGAGTTTGTATTTTTCCCATCTATCCGACCCTTTGACGGTTTTGCGACTCGAATGGCCCATCGGACAATGGTTTCAGCATACTTGGTTTCTACAGGTACTGATACTTTTCTTATCTGTTCAGATTTTGTTTAACTATGTGTTTTCAAAGCTACCGAGTTTTGGGAAAAAAGCCAATTTTTGGTTAGAAAAAGTGCTATCGAGTAAATTTGGATTATACTGGTTAATTCTGATAACGTACTTTGTCTTACTCTTGAGCCCTCCTTGGTCGGACGTTCCGCAGGTTGGAGTCCCCCTAAACAGTATGTTCTTTTTTGGGCTATTTTACTTTTTTGGTTACCTAGTGTTCAAATCGCCGAAGATTTTAAATTCAGCGATAGACAATCTAAGTTACAATTGGATACCGATGTTTTTGGGTATTGGTTTTCTGCTCACTCAGACTAGCTCGGCCCTTTTGTCTATTCCAATTGAGATATTGGCTCAAGATCTATCACTCTTCAAAGCTACACAAATAGACGGTAACATAACTTGGGCTTTTCCATTTCTGGAAAACAAGTACAATTTTAGTGGATGGTTTTATGGTGATTTAAAATGGCATCTCTACTCCTTAGCAAAGTCCTACACAGTCTGGTTTACAGTCATTGCGATTGTGTTTTTATTTAAAAGTTTCTCAAACAAAGAAAATGTAATCGGGAGATATCTATCGCAATCCTCTTACTGGGTATATCTTCTCCACTTTCCCTTACAATTCACATTGGCTTACTACTTTTTTAGCGAATACAGTCTTTCTCCAATGCTTGGATTTTTTGGTGTTCTGCTATCTAGCACTATTATTTGTTTATTGTCATATCATATCCTTGTTAGAGGTACGTTCATTGGTACATTTTTATCCGGTAGAAGGTTCCCGCTTTCATTGAGTCGAGAAGTCGAATGGCTAAAATCGTGTTTTAGTATTCGCACAGCTCTTACACCAATTGCTATGGTATTTGTCTTCTTGGTCTGTGGCTTGATGGAGCGAGATTCCAAGTTCAGATTTACTCAGTTCGGTTACTGGAAGAACGAGGAAAAACTAGGCGAAGGCGTGAAGGATGAGCCGGAAATACTCATGGCGTCAAAGCGTTTAGACGGACGCACCCCTTTGCACATGGCCAGTACGATCTTACATAAAGAACCCTCCATTATGCCAGATGAAGGTAAAATCGACAAAGTTATCAGGCTGCTTGTTGGGAAAGGATTCAGCGTTGATAAGACGGACGACACAGGTCAAACTCCACTTCATTACGCGGTCAAAACTGGGAATTTCCCTGCCCTAACGTCACTAATAGATTTGGGTGCAAATCCTAACATCGGGTCAAAGTGGAATGGTGAAACTCCTTTACACATGGCAAGTGTTATCGGCAGTATCGATATGATTGATGCACTTCTGGAAGGCGGTGCCGATATTAGCCAGCCCCGAGCCGACGGAATGTCCGCGAACGGTTTACATTGTAGGTTTATGGATCCAAAATTGAAAGTCTAAATTCTGAAAAGATAGAAGTTGCTATAAAAGCCGGCTTACCCTTTTGATTCGCAGAAGTCGTTTGGCTCCGAATAAGAATGCGCGAGAAAAACGCATACTGTATCCACAAGAGAAATGCCTCGAAGCCAAAGTGTTAACTCCAATGGCGGAGAGAGCGGGATTCGGAATCGCGTTATCGGAGTTCAGTATCTTAAGATAATTAGCCACGTTACACACTCTCTTTTCAGTGAACTGAGAGACAGTGTTAGGCACGTATCTTGGTAGGAATTTTTAGGAATTTGGAGGGCCTGGGAGCGGGGTTGGATAGCAACTGGAATGTAAATTGGAACGCATCAACTGCCCCCAGAAAAAATTGTCGCCCTGAGGGGATCTGAAGATAGACCCATCCTCAACCTTCGCCTAGCAAGTGCTAGTGCAACCACAACAGCTACCGCGAAGAGCTAATAAAGGTCTGATTGAGTGAAAAGAATCTGGTGATTACAAAGAGAACTTGATGAGGCCTAGCAAAAATAGCAAAAACAGGGATGATCTTGAAAGTTGCTTACAAAGTTTTTTCAGTATTTTTAGTCCTCTCGTTGGGCTCTTATTTGGATTATACCTCCGCGGTTCCTAGAAAGCTGCCGGCATCTGATCTACTGCGCTACGAAGATAGCGATGGGAAGGTTAAATTGATCGCTAAGCCTGAAGGGTGGGCGTTGCGACGATCAACTGTTGTAAGCGGTATGAAAAAGATCATGGGAAACTTTCCGGAGGATCAGCACAGGGTAAGTCTAGACATAGAAATAGAGGAGGAGGTTGATCGTGGTGATTATATCCAGCAACTAGTCACCTTCCAATCAGAGCATAACTCCCGCATACCTGCTTATTTGTGCTTACCGAAAGGAGTGATAACTAATTCGGATAGAATGAACACGAAGAAAAAAGCGAAAGCTGTCTTGTGTCTCCATCCGACAGACAAAAGCGTCGGGCACAAGGTTGTTGTCGGCCTGGGTGGAAGAGAGGGCAGAGCCTATGCTGCCGAGTTAGCGGAGCGGGGTTACGTTACAATTTCACCTGCCTACCCTCTTATGGCTAATTATTGGCCCAATCTTGATGAGCTCGGCTATATTAGCGGAACGATGAAAGCGATTTGGGACAATAGCCGAGCACTCGACTTGTTGGATTCCTTAACATTTGTCGACAGCACCAGAGGCTACGCTGCTATTGGACATTCACTAGGTGGACATAATGCTATATACACAGCTATATTTGATAATCGGATACAAGTTATAGTAACGAGCTGTGGATTTGATGCATTCGAGGATTACTATGGGGGCTCAGAGGAAAATTGGTACTTAGGGCGCGGGTGGTGCCAAAACCGCTATATGCCTATGCTTTCAAATTATCGCGGTCGACTCGCCCAGATACCCTTTAATTTCCCTGAGATCTTGGGTGCTCTTGCCCCACGGCCAGTTTTTATAAATGCCCCCTTGCGAGATAGCAACTTTAGTTGGGAAAGCGTCGACAAATGTGTTTCTGCGGCGAGATCAGTCTATTCTCTTCTCGGTGCCGAAAAGAACCTCATCGTTAAACATCCTGATGTAGATCATAGTTTTCCGGAGACGACAAGAATCGAGGCATACCAACTAATCGACTCCATATTACTGCACTGAGCGTCCTAATCTGTTTTTCCACACCAACCTTTTCAAATAGGCTCTCCAACTGCTGCTGCCTTCCCAACCTGCCTCAGACCCAAGCAAGGATTCCTTTGTCTCATAATACGCAACCTCCATCTGGTAATGCTCGTCCAACCATTGATGCTTTTTTATAGGACCAATCCGCATTTAAACGCCATCATCATGCTTTTTAACAAGTTTCGCATAAACTTGGTTAGCCCGTAGTTCAGTCACTTTAAAAGGAACTAAACTGTTCTTGCTGAACTCAATTTTATTTTGAGACAGAACCATATCTCCAAACTTTGCCATGTGACCTCTGCTTAATAAGTCCATGGGGCGATAAATTCCCGTGGAACAATCTCGGCCCCTTCTCCAAAAGACAGCTCTTTCCTAAATTAATTTGTATCTTTTATTAGGATACAAACATTAAAAATGATAGAAAACGGGATATTATTTTCTGTTCACCAATCAGCTTGGGCTTCGTTTCATATAGCAGTAACACCTTTGCTAATCTACATTTCGACTGTAGCCTGAAATAGCTGGATAGTAATTAAAAGGAAAACCAAAATCTAATTCCTCAGCTGCTTTTGCGTTAAATTCCTTAAGTTTGTCGGTAAAGCCACCATGGACATCTACCGCTGTAACCTTAAGCATACCAAGCTTCTCTTGCAAAAACTCATAGCGCTTGCCACCGGGGGAGATGTTTTGAGCAGTGATTATGTTTCCATCCTCATTTTTGTAACGTTCTATCAAAACGACCCTGTCGCCGGATCTATGGTAACTCCAGCCTAACGTGTCTGGCTCGGTTTTCTTTACAAAGTCTGCATAGGTTTCAGTAAACGACGCTAAGCCATCGGGAGTCACGCCTGCCATGACTTCCATTGTAACCACTACAGTTACTTCGGTCAAAGCTGAGTTCGTTTTCGCACTAGGCTTCGAGATGCGTAGCCATTTCCTTTGAGCGTATGATTTTTCACCTGAGCCTATCCATTCAAAGTCGGTATAAACCATTCTTTCTGGGTATACTTCCCAAGCCTGTTTGCCTGACTCAGATTCCATTATTATCCCATCACCCTTTAAATA
>CAJYCI010000062.1 GCA_913428515.1 uncultured Gammaproteobacteria bacterium
ATATGATTTTATCGTATTAGACTGTCCGCCTGCATTGGGAGTTCTAACCTTGAACGGCTTAGTTGCTTCAGACAGTGTTATTATACCTATGCAGTGCGAGTATTATGCGCTTGAAGGGCTCACTGCACTTTTGGATACTATAGATCGAATATCGTCTAGTCTAAACCCTAAACTCAAAGTCGAGGGATTGCTCAGAACCATGTATGACCCGCGCAATAGTCTTAGCAGAGATGTTTCTCTACATTTGATAGACCATTTTGGCGATGCTGTTTACAGGACAATTGTCCCAAAAAATGTTCGTCTCGCAGAGGCGCCTAGTTATGGCGTACCGGTGCACTTTTATGACAAATACTCCAGGGGATCTAAGGCATACTTAGCTCTTGCAGGAGAGGTTCTGAATAGGCATCCAGAGGCGTCATATAAAAGTGGAGAGGGTGGTGATTAAAAAAAGAGGTCTTGGAAGAGGACTGGATGCGTTATTGCCTAAGAAAAACACTGCTTCCGCAGAGGAGAGTTTCGAAGAAGGCTTGCGAGATATCCCAATTACGAATATTCGTCCTGGTAAATACCAGCCTAGAAGAGTCTTCCGAGAAGAATCGCTAGAAGAGTTAAGCGCATCAATTGTTTCCCAAGGACTTGTGCAACCTATTGTTCTAAGAAAAATTGAAATAGGCGATTACGAAATTATATCAGGCGAACGGCGCTGGAGAGCAGCAAAATTAGCTGGACTTGAAACAATTCCCGCTGTTGTGAAAGAGGCTAGTGATGAGTCTGTTATAGCAATGTCTTTGATAGAAAATATCCAGAGAGAAGACTTAAACCCGTTGGAACAAGCCTATGCAATGCAACGTCTTATAGATGAGTTTAACTTGACACATGAACAGGTAGCTAAGTCCTTAGGTAAATCAAGAAGTGGGGTTTCGAATGCGCTTCGTTTAATCAACCTAGATATCGAAGTCGCTCACCTGCTAACAGATGGAAAAATAGAAATGGGTCATGCAAGAGCGTTGCTGGGAGCAGAAAGTTCTCGACAACTTAGTTTGGCAAATATGATTCTTAAACGATCTCTCAATGTCCGCCAAACAGAAGAATTAATAAGAAAAGATTTGAATAGGGAAGAAGACGCGGTATCTCCCCCGAAAAAGATCGATCCTGACAAAGAGCGGTTAGAAACGGGATTAAGCCAAACATTGGGCCAACCAGTCAAAATCACCAGTTCAGCTTCAGGAAAAGGAAAGCTGGAAATATCATTTTCTTCGCTTGATGAGCTTGATGGCCTTTTAGCTCGGCTTGGTCATCAGGATTAGATAAATAAACATTTAGTTTTTAGAATTTGGAGAGCGTCCCGAAATCCAAAGAAATTTATTAAAACCTTAAGTTCCAAGTTGCTCACTAATAGCTTAATCACTATACTTCGCTTGGAAATTTTTGAAGTGTTTGAGGAGAGTTTTTACTGTTGGCAAAAATTTCAGAGCCGCTGTTAAAGATTCTCAAAGTTCAAACTCTTTTGGCATTAATTTTGGGGCTGCCTCTTTACTTTTTTAAGATCGATGCGGCGTTGGCTGTCTTAACTGCAGCAATGGTGGCAGTAGTGCCTGGACTTTACACCTTGTTCGTTAACGCACTGCCTTTGGAGAAAGGTTCTACAGGAATAGGAAGGGTTGTTAAGGCAGAAATAGGGAAATACTGTATTACGATATCGTTGTTAATCGGGATATTTGTGGCGGTAGAGGATTTGAATCCGGGGATATTTTTTATTTCTCTACTCATTTTTTTTTTCAGTCCAACGGTGTTGCCTTTTTTGCCTCGGTTAGCGAGAGATAAGACTAAAGTATCTACCAATAATTAAAAATTAGGAATTTAGACAAAAGAATTGTATGGCGACAGAATACGAAACTTCAGCAGAATATATCCAGCATCACCTTACCAACCTAACTTATGGGCGTTTCCCGGAGGGCCATTGGGGTTTTGCCCAGGGACAAGAGGATATTAATACCATGGGTTTCTGGGCCATTAATGTTGACACGATGTTTTGGTCTTTATCCTCGGGCTTGGTTTTTTTAGCAATATTTTTTTGGGCGGCGAAAAAAGCAAAATCTGGTGTCCCCGGGGGATTGCAGAACTTCTGCGAGTATGCGGTGGAATTCGTTGAAAACAACGTAGCACAAGTTTTCGGTAGTCGGCCCAACCCGATAATCGGACCACTTTCCTTAACAATTTTGGTTTGGGTCTTTTTGATGAATCTAATGGATCTCGTTCCGGTAGATTGGATTCCCCATGCTGCTGCGTTGGCTGGAATACCCTATATGAAAGTGGTTTCAACCACTGATCCCAACGCAACACTTGGTATGTCGATATCAGTGTTCGTGCTAGTTTTGTATTATAATTTTAAGATTAAAGGCCCAATCGCTTTTGGTAAAGCCTTGGTTACACACCCAGTTCCTCATTGGAGCATGTATTGGTTTAATTTCATATTAGAAATGGTCGACATGATAGCGAAACCCCTCTCACATGGGTTGAGGCTTTTTGGTAATTTGTACGCTGGGGAGATGATCTTCATATTGATAGCACTTTTACCATTCTATGCTCAGTGGCTTCTTTCGCTGCCTTGGGCAATATTTCACATATTAATTATCTGTTTGCAGGCTTTTGTGTTTATGATCCTAACGATCGTATATCTGACCCAAGCACATGAAACCGAAGAGCATTAAATTTAAAAGAACAAAGACTTTTTAACGTAGGAGAAAAAAATGGAAAGCTCGCTTATCTTGGTCGCTGGAGGAATCCTCATGGGTTTAGGCGCGATCGGTAGTGGAGTCGGTATTGGAATTTTGGGAGGTAAATATCTGGAAGGCGTTGCACGCCAGCCAGAGCTTCAGCCAATGCTTTTGACTCAACTCTTCATCTCGCTGGCATTGGTTGATGCGGTGCCTATCATCGCTGTGGGCATATCACTATACATGATATTTGCGCTTTAACGGCCGAGCCTTTTTTAAGGGAGAGCATCAGTGAACATTAACCTGACGATATTAGGACAAGCTATTTCCTTTGCGTTTTTTGTCCTTTTTTGTATGAAGTATGTATGGCCACCTTTGACTAATATTCTTAGGGAGCGAAGAGAAGCAATAATTGAAGGTTTAGAAAAAGCATCTCAGGCCGAAAAAGAGCTTGAGCAGGCCAATGATGCAGCGGGAAAAGAGCTTGAGCAGGCCAAAAAACAATCTGCCGAATTGATCTCGCAGGCAAGATCGAGAGCCTCTCAGCTCGAAGAAGAGGCAAATGAAAGAGCTAAAGAAGAAGCTACAAGGATTATTGCCGGAGCCCAAGGCCAAATTGATCAAGAAGTTAGTAGGGCGAGAGAAGAATTAAGATCCAGGGTAGGAGTCTTAGCTGTTCAAGGCGCAGAAAAAATTTTGGGTGCCGCGGTGGACCGCAGTGCTCATGAAAGTATGCTAAAAAAGTTGGCAAAGGAGCTTTAAAGAATTTAATGGCTGAAGCAGAATTCGCGACAGTTGCTCGGCCTTATGCTCGAGCAATCTTTTCTAGCGCTTTAGACGGTGATAGTAAACTTGATCATTGGTCAGAGATATTGTCTTCACTTGTGGCAGTTTCGTCCGATGAGTCGGCAGTGGCGTTATTGAGTAGCCCGGGTTACACAAATCAGCAGAAGACGGAATTTTTTGAGAGTGTCCTAGGTAGCATGTTAGATATTGAAGCGAAGAATTTTATCTCCCTCCTAGCAGAATATAATAGGGTGAATTTGCTCGCTTCTATTGCGGAAATTTATGAGCGGATGAAAGCTAACCATCAAAAAACTTTGGAAGTTAATATAACTAGTGCGTACGAACTGTCTTTTGATGAGTCTGAATCTCTAATTTCTGCTTTGAGTTCCAAGCTTGGAAGAGATATTGACTTGGAAGTAAGCGTGGACGAAAAATTAATTGGTGGAGCAATCATAAAGATGGAGGACAATGTCGTAGACGACTCTATCAAAGGCAAGCTGGAAAAGTTCGCAAACAATTTGAACTAATATAAGAACCCCTATTGGAAATATAAATTTCCTTCGAGGAATAGAATATGGAACAACTAAACCCTTCTGAAATCAGCGACATTATAAAACAACGAATAGAGAGCCTTGATGTTTCTTCAGAAGCGCGTAATGAAGGAACTATCGTTAGCGTTTCCGATGGTATCGTTAGGATTCACGGACTTGCCGACGTTCAGAATGGAGAGATGATTGAGTTTCCGGGGAACGTATTTGGCTTTGCCCTGAACTTAGAGCGAGACTCTGTGGGCGCTGTGGTTCTTGGTGATTATAAGGCTCTCAAGGAAGGCCAAAAGGTTTACTGTACGGGACGAATCCTTGAGGTTCCCACGGGCCCGGAGCTGTTAGGGCGTGTAGTGGATGCGTTGGGTAACCCGATTGATGGGAAGGGCCCAATAAATTCAAAAACCTCTTCGCCTGTAGAAAAAGTAGCTCCAGGTGTTATTGCCCGCCGGCATGTGGATCAGCCTGTTCAGACAGGACTGAAGTGCATAGATTCGATGATCCCAGTTGGAAGAGGACAAAGGGAACTTATTATCGGAGATCGGCAAACTGGTAAAACTGCTATAGCGTTGGATGCTATTATTAACCAAGCTCAGTCAGGTATTAAGTGTGTCTATGTAGCGATAGGCCAAAAGAATTCCTCTGTTGCCAATGTCGTTCGCACCCTTGAAGAACACGGCGCAATGGACAATACCATCATTGTTGTTGCTGGTGCTTCCGATCCCGCACCGATGCAATATGTATCTGCGTACTCTGGCTGTGCGATGGGCGAGCACTTTCGAGATCGAGGAGAGGATGCGCTAATTATATACGATGATCTCACTAAGCAGGCATGGGCGTACCGCCAGGTTTCTCTTTTGCTTAGGCGACCACCAGGCAGAGAAGCTTATCCCGGAGACGTATTTTATTTGCACTCTCGCTTATTAGAGAGGGCCGCGCGTGTAAACGAAGACTACGTGGAGGAATTCACTAAGGGAGAAGTAAAGGGAAAGACTGGTTCTCTTACAGCTCTTCCGATAATCGAAACACAAGCAGGTGACGTTTCTGCATTTGTCCCAACGAATGTAATATCGATTACAGACGGGCAGATTTTTTTAGAGTCTGACAAATTTAATGCTGGCGAACGACCTGCAATGAATCCGGGAATATCAGTCTCTCGTGTAGGTGGTGACGCTCAAGTCAAGTTTATGTCGAAGATTTCAGGTGGTATAAAGCTGGCTCTGGCGCAATATAGAGAGCTGGCAGCGTTTTCTCAATTCGCTTCGGACCTTGACGACGCGACGCGTCGGCAGTTGGAGCATGGCGAACGAATTAATGAATTGATGAAACAAAAACAATACTCTCCCATGACGGTCGCGGAAATGGGAGTAGTTTTATATGCTGCGAACGAGGGTTTTCTTCAGGATATCGAAGTTGAGAAAATATTAGATTTTGAAGCTGCTCTTATGTCCTATATGAACTCCGAAGAAGCCTCTTTCATGGAACAAGTTAATAAGGAAGGTGCCTACAGTGATGAGGTTGTGAACAAAATGCATCAATCAATAGAAAAGTTTAAAAACACCCAGACTTGGTAAAAAGTAGACAGCTAGATTATGGCAAGTGCAAAAGAACTTAGAAAACAAATAGGCAGTAT
>CAJYCI010000063.1 GCA_913428515.1 uncultured Gammaproteobacteria bacterium
AACCTGACGTTCTAATTATTGCAACTGGATCTGAAGTTTCCCTTGGCGTTGCAGTTGCTGAGAAATTTTCGAAAAGAGGAGTTTCCATCCAGGTGGTTTCTATGCCGTGCGCAGAGATTTTCGAAGCACAGTCAAAGGCTTACAGAGATCTTGTTCTCCCTCCTGAGGTCACTAAACGGGTTGCGATTGAAGCTGCCCACACTATGTTTTGGCATAAATATGTTGGACCTGAGGGTGTAATTATAGGAATAGATTCTTTCGGAGCGAGCGCTCCAGGGGAGAAACTATTTGCGAGATATGGATTCACTTCAGAAAATATAGAAGAGGCTATCCAAGGAATTCTTTGATGACAAAAATGATTTCACTTCTCGACGTAGAAATCTCTGATAAGAAAGTCTTAATTAGGCAAGATCTCAACGTTCCCATCAAAGATGGTTTTATAGAGAGCGAAGCACGAATTAAAGCGTGTTTACCAACGATCGAATATGCGGTTGCAAGAGGCGCTAAAGTGATCTTGATGTCTCACCTGGGTAGGCCGAAAGAAGGGGTTTCAATAGAAGATCAAAAAGAGTTCTCTCTTCGCCCGGTCGCAAAAAGACTGGCAGAATTAACTTCCTTAAAAGTTAGATTAGAATCTAATTATTTAAATGGCTGCAATTTTCATAATGAAGATATATTGCTTTTAGAAAACGTCCGGATAAATACCGGCGAAACAAATAATGACGAACGTTTAGCCCGAAAGTTAGCAGCGCTCTGTGATATCTTTGTAATGGACGCTTTCGCTACGGCGCACAGAGCACATGCAAGCACCCAGGGTGTAGCCAAATATTCGCCGATGGCTTGCGCAGGGCCGCTTCTTCTTAAGGAGCTAAGAGCGTTAGATAAGGTTTTTTCTTCTCCTAAAAGACCAGTGTTAGCAATTGTTGGTGGTAGCAAGGTTTCAACAAAACTCCAAATCCTAACTAGTCTCTCTCAAAAGGTTGACCTAATGGTCGTTGGGGGAGGGATAGCTAACACATTCTTAGCTGCTGCCGGAAAGAAGGTAGGCAACTCCTTGTATGAATCGAAAATGATAGATATCGCCAAAAAGATAATAGATTATGGACGAATTATTCTTCCAACCGATGTAGTCGTCAGTTCAAAAATTGATGAGGCTGCCGAGTGGAAGGTAAAAGAAGTAGGTGCAGTCTCTCCCGAGGATCGTATTCTAGATATTGGACCGTTAAGTATTTCTAGAAATCGAGAATTAGTGTCTGATGCAAAAACTATTGTCTGGAATGGTCCGCTCGGAGTTTTCGAAATACCTCAATTTTCGGCGGGCACGAGGGAATTGGGAAAATCAATAAAAGACAGTGACGCTTTTTCGGTAGCTGGAGGAGGGGATACTATCGCAGCAATCGAAATGTCAGGTGTTATAGACGGGATTTCGTACATTTCTACAGGGGGCGGGGCTTTTCTTGAAGTTTTGGAAGGGAAAACCTTGCCTGGCGTATCCGCTCTCTTGGAAAAATAAAACGCTCGACTCTCTGTCAGAGAGATGTTCTCTTTTTAAGTAAAACCGCAGGACGGATTCAAAACCAGGCAAATCAATCTAGCTTATTCTCCACATACCTTGCTTCCCTTTAGCTTTTAGACGACTCGTCGATCTTAAACGTGAAACTTTTGATATTCGTCTTCGAAAGCAAAAAGCATTGGATTTGCAATTCTGTCGACGTAGATCGTTCCATCTAAGTGATCGAGCTCGTGCTGAAACACCGTAGCAAGAAAATTTTCAAAAATGGAGAACTTCTTCGTCCCTGTTTCACAAAAGTAATCTACCTTTATTTTTTTTGGTCTTTCGACGTAGCCCATCATTCCAGGAACCGATAGACACCCTTCCCAAAAACCCTGTTTTTCTTGATCGATGACGGATACAACTGGATTGACATAGACTTTAAAGGGCAGAGGCTCTATCTCTCCATATCTAGTTGAGGGGTTACTTATCTCAACAACCAAAATTCTATATGGTATATCTATTTGAGGAGCTGCTAGTCCAATCCCACCGCTTTGGTGAAGAGAGTCGCGTAAATCGTCGACAATTTGAAAAAAATCAATCGATCCAATTAATTCCAAAGAATAGTCGTTTGCTTTCTGACGAAGATTTGGGTTTCCTAGTCTTAAAATTTGCTTCACAGCCATTATCAATAATTCATATGTACTTTTAACCTATGATAGCAAAATAAATATAGAAGCTTATTTTCTCTCTTTTCGAAAAGTTATGCCATCTTCCGTGCAAATAGCAAATAAAGGAACATCATGTCTTTCTGGTTCAAAAGTTACTTTTTGAAACGAAAATGCAAGACCAATACGAATTGGTGAATTTTCCTCAACATCTTTAAAACTCCGATCATAGAAACCCCCGCCCATTCCGATGCGGTAAAAATTATTGTTAAAACCGACGATGGGGAAAAAGACCGTATCTAGGGAACCAGGTTGTAGCATTATCGTGTCTTTTGTAGCAGGCTCGCCAATGCCATAACCGTTCTCAGTAATACTAGTGATTTCTGGATCGTATCGAGCGAAAAATATTTCGTTTTTTTTAATCACAGGAAGAAAAATTTTCTTCCCCAAATTTAAAAACGCATTAATTAATATTTTCGTGTTGACTTCGTGCTTTAAAGCAAGGTAGAGCCCTACCTTGTTACCGAGATTGAGTTCCGTGCTGTTCAGAATATGGAGAGCAATTTTTTTTGAATCTCTGCTGCGTCTTATAGGCGTTATGGCCCTTCGTTTCTTTTTGAGCGCAATTCTTATATCGTTTTTCATTTTCTGCTGTCAGGTTCCCCAAAATGCCGCTGTTCGGATAGGCCCTTGAACCCGGCGGTTCAAGGCGGTGGTCTCCATATGAACAAAGGCGTTCCGACTCGCGGACATGCACATAGCTCATAAAAAAAGACCTCCTGGGTGTCGCATAAAGGGTCGAGGACATATTGACTGGCAAACAATCCAGGGAACTTTCCTATTATAGCCTGCAGCGAGCTTGTGCCAAACCCTAATTTACTTAGGGGCGTTTTCTTCAAACTTCCCCATAATATTTTCAATTTTCTGCGATGCGGAATGAACAATAGTATTGTGGATGTTTATTTGGTCGCCAAGTTCATTTTTCTCGGCAGTAATTTTAGAAACATCGATATCCTTTTTGATCAAATCATCGGCTAAGTTTAGTGCGGTCATGATTGCAATCCTATCTATTCCTATAGCGTTACTATTTTTTTTTGTTTCAGTCATTTTCTTGTTTAGGTATTCGACCGCTTTTTTTAATGCTGCCGAATCATCTATCGGACAATTAACTTGGTACTCTTTTCCTAGTATCGATACGGCTATGGTTTTAATTGAATTCAATTAATTATCCCCCAAAGATTTCAGTTGCTGTATCATCAGCTCTATCCTTGTTTTTGCTGCCCGATTTTTCTCTACAAGAGATACTTTTTCTTTCTTCAATTTAGTTTGCTCCGATTCTAGAAACGAGTTTTGGTTCTCCAAGTCCCTGCAATAAGCTATGAGTGCATCAATTTTTTTCTCTAAGCGATGAATCTCCACGTGACGGCTCTGTAAGATGAACGTAAGATCACTATAAATCGGTGAAGAACCCTTGTTCAAGAGTTCTATGATTAAATTTGCTTCTGGCGTGAAAATAAAAATGGAATTCTATCAGGAAATAAAAGAGCTTTTTGAGGCTCAGGGCATAGACCGTCACTGTTCTGAATTTCACGGTATGATTATAGGAATGATCTCTTCTAAGGGATCGAAGTTTAGTTCAGATGAATTAAACATATGGCTAGAGATTTACCTTGGCCGATCTCTAAGCACTGAATTGGCACTCTTAATAAAAGCTGTTTTAGCACAAGGTGTCGAAAGTTTGGGTGAGTATTCAGATTTCGAGTTTGAGTTAGCCTTGCCTGATGATGAAAGTCCGTTAAATGAGCGAGTAATCGCGCTTTCCGCTTGGTGTGCGGGCTTTGTTGCGGCTGCAGAGAAATGTGGGGTGGTATTAGATGCCTCAGAGAACGCTATTATAAAAGAAACCGTTGGAGATTTTAGACGTATATCTGAGATATCCGAAGATATTGGGGACAGTGAGGGAAACGAATCGGATTATACTCAACTTATGGAGTTTGCGAGAGTGGGAGCTTTGACTGTTTACGCCGAAAAACGACCTAAAAAAAGATAGGATTTTTTAAGTTATGAAGAGGGATATATGTCGCAGATAAATATTGTAGGCGCAGGTTTGTCAGGGCTAAGTTTTGCGATAAAAGCAAGGGTAGGCGGAGAAAATGTAACCTTGTTTGATAAATCAGCGCCTCCCTCAATATCTTCTGGGCTGTGTGCCAACGTAATTTCGATTAACAAAAGGTCTGCTGATTTTTTGAAAAGTTTGGGGATTCTAGAACGGCTGGAAGATTCCTCCAGAACCAGTTTCCATGAAATAGTTGTCAATGATTCTGACGGTATTGGGCGAGTATGCTTTTCCTCTAAAGTTCTTCAAGAAGATTATTTGGGATTCGTCATCGAGGCAGATGCGCTCAGACACGCAATGCTCGAGCAAGCAAAAAGCATAGGTATTCAGATCTTCTGGCAACATCCATTTGCTCTAGAGCTTTTAAAATGCGATCTCCTCGTCGCAGCGGATGGTCCAAATTCTGCGGCACGGGAAGCGCTTGGAATTAAAACTTTCCAATATCCCTATGCTCAGTCCGCCAACGTCTGCGTTGTGGAAGCCACTAGGCCAATTGAAGGTACCGCATTTCAGTGGTTTGGAAAAGAAGGGCCTTTAGCGCTCTTGCCGCTTTCCGAAGCTGGTAGGTACGCAGTAATATGGTCATCTCCAAAGGATTTCGGGATACAACCAGAGTATTATTTTGAAAACGAAATAAATCGAAGAACGCGGGAAGATCTTGGTAAACTCTCGATTTTGACTAAACGTCTTTCCTTCCCGTTGCAACAAAAACACGCTTTGAAGTATTTTATCGACGGGGTCGCTTTGATCGGGGATTCGGCACATACGATTCACCCTTTAGCAGGTCAGGGGGGAAACTTAGGTTTTGCAGACGCAGAAGTCTTAGCAGACGAGATTTCATTGTCAAAAATCGAGGGATTAAGTCTCCCTAATAAAAGGATTTTGAGGCGTTATCAACGAAAGAGACGCTTAGAGGCGGTGACGTTTGGGTTGACTATGGAGGCATTCTATCGAAGTTGCGGTTCTCAAAATCCAGGTGTTCAGCTTGTTAGATCGCTTGGGATGAATTATGTACAGGAGAACGATCATCTAAAGCGTATTGCTATGTCGATCGCTGCTTCTGGCTTTTGTTGAAACGCTCGATAACGAGGAAAAAAGATTTAATCCTCGGCATGATCGCATTCGATTTCGTTGGGAAATAAATATCTTCGTCGTCGTGCCCCTACAATTTTCTCTTTCTCTGGAAGCTTTTGACTAATTCTCTTGATAAACCGTGCAAATTGAAACTTGCTAATGACATGGAAGAGAATATTAATCCTCTATTACCGAAATTACGCCGAAGGACAAACGATGAGAGTCGCTATTTTTGAAAAAAAGCAGCGAGAGAGCGGGATTTAGTTTACTCGTTTCCTGCTCTCGAAGTTGCTTAACACTTGTTCTACCTTG
>CAJYCI010000064.1 GCA_913428515.1 uncultured Gammaproteobacteria bacterium
ATAAGAAAACAAGTATTGAGAGACGTGCCCAGACTACTTTACGGAGTTTATTTTTATTCTTTCTCGTTTTCATTAGGGATTTTTTTTCGGCAAACGTCAAGGTTCCTTCAAAGAATGTTTTTTGAACATAAATGGACGCAGTGAGTTAATGTAAACGTGGGAAAGCTTATTGGAATTAGAAATCAGCAACGGGTAAGGTTGATTCTTAACCCGCAGATTGTGAAAATTGGTCAAGTGAAAAGAATCTATGGAAAAAATGCTTTCTAAAGAAATTTATAGCGTAGCCAGAAACGGGTTCCGGTGTGCGGGCGAAGATGAAAGCGATGGCGACCGCGGCACGGGGCTCTTAGAGGCTCCTGCAAAACCGGTCTTGAAAAAGCCCTCTCTTTACAGAGTAACCCTCTTAAACGATGATTATACTCCAATGGAATTCGTTATAGAGATTTTGCAGACTTTTTTTAGTATGAATAGAGAAAAAGCTACTCAGATTATGCTTACCGTTCATACTAGCGGAAAAGCAACTTGTGGCATATTTCCGAGAGATATTGCTGAAACAAAATCAGCGCAGGTAAATCAGTGCGCAAAGGACAATGAACATCCTCTGGTATCAGAGATAGAGCCGGTAGCGGATGATGAGTAGAATGAAAAGGGAAGAAAATGCTTAGCAGAGAATTAGAACTTACGCTTAATTTCGCATTTAAAGATGCCCGAAGAAAAAAACACGAGCTCATATCAGTTGAGCACCTCCTTATTGCTCTTCTGGAAAACGCGTCTGCGATTGAGGTCTTGAAAGCGTGTGGAGCCAATTTAGATGAACTTAGGGAGACCCTCGAAGAGTTTGTTGATTCGTCGACCCCTAAGTTGTCTAACAACGAAGATAGAGAGACTACACCGACCCTTGGGTTCCAAAGAGTTCTTCAACGGGCCGTTTTCCATGTTCAGTCTAGTGGAAAAAAAGAAGTTGAGGGAGCAAACGTGTTAGTAGCGATTTATAGTGAGCAAGAGAGCCACGCTGTCTTTGTTCTCAAGCAGCAAAATATTAACAGGATTGATGTCGTAAATTATATCTCTCACGGTGCGCAAGGGCAGCCAAGCGAAGACTCAGAAGACGGTAGCGTTAATGCGAAGGAAAGCAATCATTCAGAAAAAAAAGAATCGGCGCTCGCGTTGTACGCGACCAATTTGAATGAGGCTGCAAAAAAAGGGGTAATTGATCCGCTAGTAGGAAGGGACACTGAAGTCGAAAGAGTAATACAGACGCTGTCGAGGCGCAGAAAAAACAACCCTTTATTGGTAGGAGAGTCTGGAGTCGGCAAGACCGCCATAGCAGAAGGTCTAGCAAAATTGATAGTTGACCAGCGCGTCCCAGATATAATTAGTAAAAGTGTTGTTCATTCTTTAGATCTAGGAGCTTTACTAGCCGGGACAAAATACAGGGGTGATTTTGAAAAAAGACTGAAGTCCGTGCTGAATGAATTGAAAAGCTCGCCTGATCAAATACTTTTTATAGACGAGATTCATACAATAATTGGAGCAGGAGCGGCCTCAGGCGGAGTGATGGACGCGTCTAATTTGCTAAAACCGTTATTGGCTTCTGGCGAGATAAGGTGTGTTGGATCTACAACCTATCAGGAGTATAGAGGCATTTTCGACAAAGACAGGGCTCTGTCTCGGAGATTTCAAAAGATAGATGTTACCGAACCGAGTGTTGAAGACACCTACCAAATATTAAGGGGCCTCAAGACAAGGTTTGAAGAGCATCATAATCTTAAGTACACAAACCGAGCGCTCAAGGTAGCTGCGGAGTTGGCGGATAAATATATTAACGACCGTTTTATGCCTGACAAAGCAATTGATGTAATTGATGAAGTCGGGGCCTATCAGCAGCTTCAACCAAAAAGCCGAAGAAAAAGGCAGATATCCGCTAACGACATTGAGCAAATGGTAGCCAAAATTGCCCGGATCCCGCCAAAAAATGTGTCTAGCTCCGACCGAAATGCCCTAAAAGATTTAGAGACCAACCTAAAAATGGTAATTTTTGGTCAAGACGAAGCGATAAATTGTTTGGGGAGTGTTATAAAACTCTCGCGAGCTGGTTTGAAGGAAGAAGGAAAGCCTATCGGATCTTTCCTGTTTAGCGGGCCAACGGGTGTAGGGAAAACAGAGGTTTGCAGGCAACTTGCCTTGATCATGGGAGTAGAACTTTTACGGTTTGATATGTCTGAATATATGGAGCGCCATACGGTATCGAGATTGATAGGGGCGCCTCCTGGTTATGTTGGTTATGACCAGGGTGGACAGCTTACGGAAGCTGTCACAAAGCAGCCACACTGTGTATTGTTGCTTGATGAAATTGAGAAGGCTCACCCCGAAGTTTTCAATCTTCTGCTCCAAGTGTTCGACCATGGCACACTAACTGACAATAATGGGCGCAAAGCTGATTTTAGAAATGTCATTATAGTGATGACGACAAATGCGGGTGCTCAAGAGATGAACCGGAGTTCAATTGGTTTTCAAAACCAAGACCATAGCTCCGATGGCATGGGCGTTATCAAGAAAACCTTCACCCCTGAATTTAGGAATCGTTTAGACGCAATAGTCCAATTCGGTTCTCTTCCAAAGGAGGTCATTAAGACGGTGGTTGATAAATTTTTGGTCGAAATACAGGTTCAATTGGACGAGAAGAACGTTCATTTGGACGTCACTGAAGAAGCAAGGGACTGGCTTGCTAGAAATGGTTACGACGAGAAAATGGGAGCGAGGCCAATGCAACGCCTTATTCAAGATCGGATAAAAAAAGAACTAGCAGAAGATATCCTGTTCGGCAAATTGGCTCGTAATGGCGGCCCCGTTCTTGTAGATGTCGAGGAGGAAGATTTAGTTCTGGTTATAGGGGAGCCAGAGACTGTCTAACTACTCTCGAAAGGTGATTCTTCCTTTACTTAGATCGTATGGAGTTATTTCCACTTGGACTGAATCGCCTGTCAAAATCTTTATATAGTTCTTTCTCATTTTTCCGCTGATGTGAGCTGTAACTAGATGTCCATTCTCAAGTTCAACCCGAAACATGGTGTTCGGAAGGGTGTCGATCACAGTCCCCGCCATCTGTATTTGTTCTTCTTTTGCCATTTGTTAAAAACCAACATTAAGAGATCAGGATTTCGACGTCATTTTGCACTAAATGGGCATTTAAGGCAAAAATCGAATCTTTGGTCGGATGTTATCCGTCGTAGAGAACCCACTTACCTTTTATTAACCTCTCCGAGGGGCAGAATTGGTTCTTGTAACTCATTTTTTTACATTCTTTAATCCAATAACCTATGTAAAGAAATCTCTTGCTCTGTTTCATTGTCTCTTCTAAGAGCGACAATATCATGAAGATCCCTAAAGCTCTCGAACCAAGGGTGGGATCGTAAAAGTTATAAACTGCAGAGATCCCATCACTTAACGAATCAGTGACAGCGACTGCTAGTAAGATCTCATCTTCCCGATATTCATAAAAACTCGTCTCTGGCCGTCCCTCTAATAAGAAATCTCTATATTGCTCGATTGACGAAGGGGCCATGCCGCCAGAACTGTGACGACTCTCAATGTATTTGGAATAGAGACTGAAATGTTCAACCGAAAAAAAAGGACTGACCTTCGAAACAGTTATGTGGCTGTTTTTACGTAAAATTCTTTTGTGCCTTCTTTTGGGAAAAAAATCTTCAACAGGAATTCTTATAGGCACGCATTCCTCACAGGATTTGCATTGGGGACGATATATGGTCGCGCCACTGCGTCTGAATCCGGACTGGGTTAAGCGAGAGTATTCCGAAGAGCTTATTTTTCTCGTTGGATCTACAACGAGCAAGGAAGACTGTTGCTCGGGCAGATAAGAGCAGTCCTCGTGCTTAGTCAGAAAAAACTTTACGCTCTGAATTCCGCTCATAATTCGAGCTCCAAATTTCTGGTCTGCCCCTTCCAATCTATGGGTTCCTCTAAAAGTCCCTCAGTCAATAAGTCCAAGAAATTCTCTCTAGTGACTTCGGTGGCTCCTAAAGACAAAAGGTGCTGGTTGCTTACTTGACAATCAATCATCTTGCTCTTGTTCTTCCTCATGATCTGCACCAAACCAGCCAAAGCTAATTTAGAGCAATCAGTCGATCTTTGGAACATAGATTCCCCAAAAAAGAGGTTGCCCAGAGATACTCCATACAAGCCGCCTACTAATTCGCTGTTTGTAAAACATTCTATGGAATGCGCAAAACCTGAGTGGTGAAGTTCTATGTAAGCATCTTTCATTTGATTTGTGATCCAGGTTCCTCTTTGCTTTTTTCGGGTGACTCGCTTACAACTTTCTATCACCTCTTCAAAGCAAGAATCTATTCTGATTTCGAAGCCTCCCTTCCGGATTTTTTTCCTCAAACTTTTGCTCGGGGCAAAAGCCCCAGGTTGCAATATGCATCTTGGGTTGGGAGACCACCAGAGAATCGGCGAATTGTCCTCGAACCAGGGGAATATGCCTTTGTTGTAGGCGTTAAGTAGCGTTTTTTTGCATAGAGAACCTCCGGCCGCTAGCAGACCATTTGGATCTTCAAGCGCTTGGTTCGCTTCAGGAAACTCGAATGATGACCCGGTCAATATCCGTATTTTGCGCATTGCTTTTGTTTTTAGGTAGGCTCTAGGTCGTCTAAATACTTTTCGGCATCTAGTGCGGCCATGCATCCGAACCCGGCAGAGGTTATTGCTTGACGATAAACCTGGTCAGCTACATCTCCTGCTGCAAAGACTCCTGGAACGCTTGTCGCAGTCACGTTGCCGTTTGCCCCAGATAGTATTTGTATGTAGTTGTTGTTCATATCGATCTGGCCCTCAAAGAGTTTCGTGTTCGGGTCATGCCCTATGGCTATAAAGACCCCATGAACTTCGTCTTTGGTAACTTCCCCGGTTAGGAGATTATGACGCTTAATTCCGCTCACGCCAACTTCGTCTCCTAACACCTCTATTAATTCTTGATTCCATTGAATTTCAATATTCTTTTTTTCTAACACTCTTTTTCGAAGTATTTTTTCTCCTCGAAACTCATCCCTTCGGTGGATTAATATAACTTTGGAGGCAATATTTGATAAATAAAGTGCTTCCTCTAATGCCGTATTCCCGCCCCCAATAACTGCTACCCTTTGGTTTCTGTAAAAAAATCCATCGCAAGTCGCGCATGCGCTGACACCTTTTCCTTTGTACGCGTCTTCTGAGGGGAGTCCTAAATATTTAGCGGAGGCGCCAGTTGCTATTATCAGTGCTTTAGGTTCGTATACAGATTCGTCACCCCATAATTGAAAGGATTTTTCTCGGAGATCTACTTTTTTTATGTGGTCGTGGATAATTTCTGTATCGAATCGCTCCGCGTGCTGCTGCATTCTGATCATCAAATCTGGTCCCTGCAAGCCATAAGGATCCCCCGGCCAATTGTCCACGTCCGTAGTTGTAGTGAGCTGTCCTCCTGTTTCAATACCCGTGATCATCACAGGCTCTAAATTTGCTCGTGCAGCGTAAACTGCAGCGGAAAAACCTGCCGGTCCCGAGCCTAATATCAATAGTTTTTGTTTAATT
>CAJYCI010000065.1 GCA_913428515.1 uncultured Gammaproteobacteria bacterium
AACGTGGCGTGTGAGCAAGCAGCTAAAATGATTGCTATGAAAAGTGCTACAGACAATGCTGGTGATTTGATTGACGAGTTGGAGTTAGTTATGAATAACGCGCGACAAGCGGCGATTACACAGGAACTTTCTGAAATAGTTAGTGGGGCGGCAGCTGTATAACAACGTGTCGTCAAGAATAAGGTAGAGAGGAAAAAATAATGGGCAGTGGAAAAGTCGTATCGGTCATTGGTGCCGTCATAGATGTTGAGTTTCCGAGAGAAGAAGTGCCGAAAGTTTACGATGCTCTGAAAATTGACCAGAGCGGCACTACGCTCGAGGTTCAGCAGCAGTTAGGTGATGGGGTTGTTAGAACAATTGCAATGGGGGCCTCAGAGGGTATCGCTAGAGGTATTCCCGTTTCAAACACTAACGCTCCCATCTCAGTCCCTGTAGGCGATTCTACTCTTGGAAGAATAATGGATGTTTTAGGTAATCCCATAGACGAGAAGGGACCCATTAACGAAACAGAAAGAATGCCAATTCACAGAGACCCGCCGTCCTTTGAGGAGCAAGCGGGCGGAAGAGATCTTCTGGAAACGGGCGTAAAGGTTATCGATTTAATATGCCCCTTTGCTAAGGGAGGTAAAGTCGGTCTCTTCGGGGGGGCAGGTGTAGGGAAGACAGTCACTATGCTTGAACTCATTAACAACATCGCAAAGGAGCATTCGGGCCTCTCTGTTTTTGCAGGCGTAGGAGAGCGCACACGGGAAGGAAACGATTTTTACCATGAGATGCAAGATGCAGGAGTGATTGATAAGATTTCGATGGTATTCGGGCAAATGAATGAGCCCCCTGGAAACCGCCTAAGAGTTGCGCTGTCAGGTTTAACAATGGCAGAGAAATTTCGTGACGATGGTAAGGACGTTCTTCTCTTCGTCGACAATATATACCGTTATACCCTGGCGGGCACCGAGGTGTCGGCTTTATTAGGCAGAATGCCCTCGGCGGTTGGATATCAGCCAACACTTGCTGAGGAGATGGGAGTTCTTCAAGAGCGAATCACCACTACCAAAGATGGGTCGATCACATCCGTGCAGGCGGTTTACGTTCCGGCGGATGATTTGACTGACCCGTCACCTGCAACAACATTTGCGCACCTCGACTCAACGGTAACGCTTTCGAGAGATATTGCAGCGTTAGGTATCTACCCTGCAGTAGATCCTCTAGATTCGACTAGTCGACAGTTAGATCCACTTGTGGTCGGAGAAGAGCACTATAATGTTGCCCAGGGTGTTCAGGGTATCTTGCAACGATACAAAGAACTTAAAGATATTATAGCCATACTTGGAATGGATGAGCTTTCAGAGGAGGACAAATTAACTGTTTTCAGAGCAAGGAAAGTAAGCCAATTTTTCTCTCAACCGATGCACGTGGCAGAGGTCTTCACTGGACAGCCAGGGGTATATGTTTCTCTTGCGGATACTATTAGAAGTTTCAAGGGAATATTGGAAGGAGAATACGATTCACTCCCAGAAGCAGCTTTTAGTATGGTCGGAAGTATTGAGGAAGCTGTCGAAAAAGCCAAGACGCTCTAATTAGGAAAAGTTTTTATGGCCTCTACTGTTCTTTGTAGTATTGTCAGCGCTGAAGAAGAGATCTTTAGTGGAAAGGTTGAGATGGTTGTAGCAACCGGAACTATCGGCGAACTCGGTATACTCCCGGGCCACACTCCTCTTCTAACCGGTGTACGCCCTGGGCCTGTTCGCCTTATCCTAGAAGGTGGCCACGAAGAAACCTTTTATGCCTCTGGTGGTTACTTAGAGGTTCAGCCAACGTCCATTACTATACTCGCAGATACAGCTTTGAGGGCAGAGGACCTGGACGAGGCCGCCGCCGTAGAGGCTCAGAAAAAAGCGGAACAAGATTTGGCGGATCAAAATAGCGATATTGATTTCGCCCGAATCTCGGCAGACCTAAACGAACAAGCCGCTATCCTAAGAACTATCAGAAGAACAAACGTTGGGAAAAAACTAAGCAAAGAACGGTCCAACGACCTCTAATTAAAAACGATTTAAATGGAAATAATTAAGCGGTTATCCTAAACCTGAGAGAATTTAGGGTAAACTCCTTCCTCATGGTAAAACCCATTGAAATAGTGATTCTAGCCGCTGGTGTCGGAAGTCGCATGCGCTCTGAAAAACCTAAGGTTCTGCAAACCCTAGGAGGAGTGCCTCTCATCAGCCATCTTCTTGAAACAGCCCAGGATTTAAATCCGGTAAAAATCCATCTAGTTGTTGGGCGTCATGCTTCAGATATAAAGAATCGAATAGGTGATCGAATCGACATTAACTGGGTCATTCAAGAGAAACCAAAGGGAACTGGTAATGCGCTGGCTCAAGTTGTTCCTCATCTATTTCTTGAAAGCCGCTTACTCGTTCTTTTGGGGGATGCTCCCCTAGTAAAACGAGAAACAATGGAGGCCCTGCTATCGGAAAATAGTGACCTTGTTGTTCTAACCACTAAAGTCTCTAATCCAACGGGTTATGGAAGGATCGTGAGAGAAGAGGGAAAATTGTCGGAAATTGTTGAGGAGAAAGACACCAGCAGTTCACAAAGACTCATTAATGAAATTAATACTGGCGTGATGGCAATTAATTCGGCGAAGGTGGGGGCTTGGGTAAACAAAATAACTGACGATAACACCCAGAAAGAACATTTGTTAACCGATATGGTTAAAATCGCATGTAAAGAAAAAGCACTGGTATCCTCCATAGAGGTCTCAGATTCTTCCGAAGTGCAGGGGGTAAACACCTTTTCTCAGTTAGCTAATATGGAGCGAGTTTTGCAGAAAAATAAAGCGGAGAAGTTGATGGAGACTGGGGTTCAGATTATGGATCCAACACGCATTGATATAAGGGGTACTTTAATAGCCGGTAAAGGGGTCGTTTTAGATATCAATTGTATTTTTGAAGGAAAAGTTGTCCTCGGAGACAACGTAAAAATCGGTCCAAACTGCGTCATTTCTGACTCTAGACTTGACTCGGGCTCGGTCTTGAAAGCAAATTCGGTGGCAGAGGGGGCAGAGATAGGAAAAAACTGTAGCGTTGGTCCCTTTGCGCGGCTACGCCCAGGTGCGTTACTTGGAGATGATGTTTCTATTGGCAATTTTGTCGAGGTGAAAAAAAGTATTTTTGGTGTGGGTGCTAAGGCAAGTCATCTCGCATATGTGGGCGACTCTGAGGTGGGTGCCGGTGCAAATATCGGAGCTGGAACGATCACGTGTAATTACGATGGCGCTAATAAGTCAAAAACTAAAATAGGAAAGAATGCCTTTATTGGTTCAAATTCATCCCTAGTTGCTCCAGTGTCTGTAGGAGATGAAGCAACTGTCGGAGCCGGATCTACTATTACCAAAGATGTTAAAGACGGAGAATTAGCGGTTGAACGAAGCTCCCAAAGAAATGTCTCTGGTTGGATGAGACCAAATAAAAAGGATTAAAAAATGTGCGGCATCGTCGGGGTAGCGGCCAAAAGAGAAGTAGGTAATATTCTTTTAGAGGGATTGCGCCGCCTGGAGTATCGCGGCTACGACTCGGCAGGGCTTGCAATTCTTAACCGTTTTGGAAGTCTTGAGAGGTTGAGACGTTTGGGGAAAGTTCAGACCCTGGACGAAGCTTATAAAGAAAACCCCTTAGCGGGCTTCTTAGGAATAGCGCATACCCGATGGGCCACTCATGGCAAGCCTAGCGAAAAAAATGCCCACCCGCATCGATCTGATGGGACAGCCATTGTACACAACGGCATCATAGAGAATCACGAAACTTTGAAAATTTCCCTGGAAGATTCTGGTTATATTTTCGAATCAAATACCGACTCTGAGGTTATTGCCCATCAACTTCATTTTGAATTGAAGCACACAAAAAATTATAAAGATGGAGTGATTTCTCTTCTTAATAAATTAGAGGGAGCCTATGCGATTGCGGTAGTTGACGAGACTAATCCGGAAAAGATTTTTGCCGCGCGCCGAGGAAGCCCATTAGTGGTGGGTTTAGGAATAGGAGAAAACTATTTAGCATCTGATCCCCAAGCGCTGAGACCCGTTACCGATAGGTTTATTTTCTTGGAAGATGAAGAGATCGTAGAACTCACAAAAAGTGAAATTTCCATATTTGGCCAAAATCGTGACTCAATAGAACGGCGAGCGATTACCCTGGACGCGAGAACTGATCCAGCGGATAAGGGAAATTTCCGACACCACATGCTAAAAGAAATATTTGAGCAATCCGAAACGGTCGAAAAAACACTGGCTGGTCGTCTAGGAAAAAACAAAGTGCTGGTAGATTGCTTTGGGGTGGGTGCCAAATCAATATTTCGCAAAGTGAAATCAATTCAAATTATAGGATGCGGTAGCAGTTATTATTCAGGATTGGTGGCAAAATATTGGTTTGAGCAATTAGTTGGTGTTTCGTGTCAGGTAGATATTGCGAGTGAATTCCGCTATCGAAAAAATGTCGTGCATGAGAACACAATGCTTGTAGCTATTTCCCAGTCCGGTGAAACTGCTGATACCCTTGCGGCGGTCCGCAACATAAAAAAGGAAAATTTTCTTGCAACGTTGAGCTTGTGCAACACACCGAATAGCTCTCTCGTTAGGGAAACAGATTTCACATTAATGATGGAGGCGGGCGTAGAGATAAGCGTAGCTTCCACTAAGGCATTTACAAATCAGCTTGTAAATCTTCTCATGCTTGTGAGTGCGATTGGCCAGTCTAGGGACGTCTCTCCTGAGGTCGTCAAAGAAATTTTTGACGCACTTAATTCGTTGCCATCTGAGATAGCCGAGATTTTAAAGTTAGACATGGATATTGAACGGATTTCCGAACGGTTCGTCGAAAAAAATAACGCCCTCTTTCTTGGAAGGGGTAGTCATTATCCGATTGCCCTTGAGGGAGCCTTAAAGCTAAAAGAGATCTCTTATATTCATGCCGAGGCATATCCGGCGGGAGAGCTAAAACATGGTCCTCTTGCATTAGTAGATGATTCAATGCCTGTAGTTGCAGTAGCACCAAGTGACGAATTGATTGGAAAATTAAAATCTAATTTAGAGGAAGTCAGAGCGCGTGGCGCGCAATTATTGATCTTTGCGGACGAAAGTATTTCTCTAAAAGAAGAATCTACTCTGACTGTTCTCAAGATACCCTCCTGCTCAAAGCTTACTTCTCCTATCTTATATGCGATTCCGGTCCAGCTGCTCGCTTATCACGTTGC
>CAJYCI010000066.1 GCA_913428515.1 uncultured Gammaproteobacteria bacterium
GTTGGCCTCTACTAGAAGTTTGCCTCGGTAGTAAAGGTTCCCGTCAACGTAGTATGCACGGTGTCTTAGGTGGCCTTCACCAGTTTCCTTACATATGCTGAACGTTGGCATGCTAGCTTTTACATGAGTACGACGTTTGTCACGTCGAGTCTTGGAAGTTTTGCGTTTAGGATGTGCCATAAGTGTAGTTTATTTTATTCTATGGTTATAACGTTTTATCGTTTCTTTTTTCGATCACTTTAATTACTGGCGGATTTACTTCTTAGAACCCAGTTTTTTTAAAGCATCCCATCTTGGGTCTATATCATTAGAGGAGGAGTCATTGCTTGTATCTGATGATTCTTGAGAAACCCTAAATTCTTTCAAACGACGTAACGGACCAACACTGGCTTTCAAAAAGTGCCCTGCAAGACTTTTAGTTGTTCGGCTCTTTTTCTTGCTCCCAAAACCTAGCTGAATTCCGTTATAGCCATCACTTTTAAGAGTTTTAATTTGGGTTACCGTATTACCTGAAACATCCAAAACCGTTACAGGCACACTTTTGCCATCTTCCAAGAAAATACGAGTCATGCCGACTTTTCGGCCAACCAAACCCAATGGTAGATCATTGCTAATATCTTTACTTTTTACAATATTTTCTTCTGAAGACATAACTAATTCCCGCAAAACAAACAATTTATTAATACAAAGAAAAGCCTATTAGTTTAACCTTTATACTGCGGTCAAATCAATAACTTTTGAATCAAATATAAACTATTGGAGTTTAATTTCTACATCTACACCAGCTGGTAAATCCAACTTCATAAGAGCATCAACAGTTTTATCAGTTGGCTCAATAATATCCATTAATCTTAGATGAGTTCTTAATTCAAACTGATCTCTGGAGGTCTTATTAACGTGAGGGCTTCTTAAAACATCTAACCTACGAATTCTCGTTGGTAATGGCAAAGGTCCCTTAACTACGGCTCCAGTTCTTTTCGCAGTTTCGACAATTTCTAAAGCGGAACGATCGATTAACTTATAATCAAAAGCCTTGAGTCGTATTCTAATTTTTTGATCCATATTTAACCTTATTGAGTAACTTTAGAAACAACTCCGGCGCCAACTGTCCGTCCACCCTCTCTTATAGCAAATCGTAACCCTTGTTCCATTGCTATTGGGGCTATTAATTCCACACTCATTTTTACGTTGTCCCCAGGCATAACCATTTCAGTTCCCTCAGGTAGAGCCACTGAACCTGTCACATCTGTTGTTCTAAAATAGAACTGAGGCCTATAATTCGCAAAAAACGGTGTATGACGACCTCCTTCATCTTTAGAAAGCACGTACACTTCACATTCGAACTTGGTATGAGGAGGTATTGATCCTGGTTGACACAAAACTTGTCCCCTCTCCACTTCATCACGCTTGGTGCCTCGAAGCAATACCCCGACATTATCTCCAGCCTGACCTTGGTCAAGCAACTTACGAAACATTTCTACACCTGTACAAGTCGTTTTGGTTGTATCACGAATACCAACTATTTCTATCTCTTCTCCTACCTTTATAATACCGCGCTCAACTCTACCAGTAACGACTGTTCCACGACCAGAAATGGAAAAAACATCCTCAATAGGCATCAAAAAGGCTCCGTCTATTGCTCTTTCTGGCTCAGGAATATGACTGTCAAGAGCGCTGGCCAACTGAACAATGGCTTCCTCTCCCATAGGGCCTTTATCACCCTCCAAGGCTAACTTAGCCGAACCTTTAATTATCGGAGTATCATCACCAGGGAAGTCATATTTTGAAAGCAGCTCTCTCACCTCCATTTCCACCAACTCCAACAACTCCTCATCATCCACCATGTCACACTTGTTTAAAAAAACAACAATATAAGGAACGCCCACCTGACGAGCCAAAAGAATATGTTCTCTTGTTTGGGGCATTGGGCCATCAGCAGCATTAACCACCAAAATTGCTCCATCCATTTGAGCAGCACCGGTAATCATGTTTTTTACATAATCTGCATGCCCAGGACAGTCTACGTGAGCATAATGACGACCCTCTGTCTCATACTCTACGTGAGCAGTGTTAATAGTGATTCCACGCGCCTTCTCTTCTGGAGCAGCGTCAATATCAGCATAGTCTTTGGAGTCACCACCAAACTTGTTTGATAAAACAGCTGTAATAGCTGCAGTTAAAGTGGTTTTACCATGATCAACGTGCCCAATAGTACCGACATTTACATGTGGCTTTGTTCGCTCAAACTTACCCTTGGCCATCTCCGGCTTCCTTCCATTTTCTAATCAAAATTAATTATTAAAACATCTAAATTACTGTTGTCTACTAGTAATAACTGCATCAGCTACATTTCGAGGAGCCTCAGAATAATGTTTAAATTCCATAGTGTAAGTTGCTCTACCTTGAGTAAGTGACCTGAGCGTTGTCGAGTAACCAAACATCTCAGCTAGTGGAACTTCAGCTTTAACAGCCTTGCCACCACCCATAATATCCTCCATTCCTTGTACCATACCTCTTCTTGAGGATAGATCACCCATAACCGTTCCAGCATACTCTTCAGGCGTTTCTACTTCCACAAACATCATTGGCTCAAGTAGGACGGCACTACCCTTTTTCATACCATCCTTAAATGCCAACGATCCAGCTAGTTCGAAAGCGATTTGTGAGGAATCCACGTCATGAAAAGACCCGTCAAAAAGTGTTACTTTTACATCAACAACAGGGAACCCTGCTAATACACCAGAATTCATAGTATCCTTTATACCCTTATCAACAGAGGGAATGTATTCTTTTGGAACAACACCGCCTTTTATTGAATCAACAAATTCATAACCGTCACCCTCAGTTTGAGGCTCAATTTTTATCCAAACGTGTCCGTATTGCCCTTTGCCCCCTGATTGCTTGATGTATTTACCTTCAATCTCGATGGGTTTTTTCAATGTCTCTCTATATGCCACTTGAGGTTTTCCAACAGAGGCATCTACATCGAACTCCCTTCTCATTCGATCGACTAAAATCTCCAAATGAAGCTCCCCCATTCCGGCAATAATAGTTTGCCCCGATTCTTCGTCTGTTTTGACCCTAAATGACGGGTCCTCTCTTGCTAGCCTACCTAAAGCTAAACCCATTTTTTCTTGGTCTACCTTTGTTTTTGGCTCGACTGCTTGAGCAATGACGGGCTCGGGAAAAACCATTTTTTCCAAAATTATTTCAGCATCTGCATCACAGAGAGTTTCTCCAGTTGTTACGTCTTTTAAACCAACAACAGCTGCTATATCCCCAGCTAAAACTTCCGTGAGCTCCTCTCTGTTATTAGCATGCATTTGAACGATTCTTCCAACTCTCTCTTTTTTACCTTTGACGGAATTATAAATTGCTCCGCCAGACTTCAAAACTCCAGAGTAAACTCTGATGAAAGTTAATTGACCTACAAATTGATCAGTCATAAGTTTAAAGGCTAAAGCAGAAAACTTTTCATTATCAGAAGCTTCTCTAGTTGCAGTTTCGTTGTTTCCAACTGTACCCTGAACGGGAGGAACATCAATTGGGCTAGGCATGAAATCAATAACAGCATCCAACATTCTTTGAACACCCTTATTTTTAAAAGCTGTTCCGCATAGCATAGGTTGAATTTCCCCGGCTATTGTTCTTTTTCTTATTCCATCGATAATATCAGCTTCAGAAAGATCGCCCTCTTCTAAGTATTTGTTCATAAGATCTTCATTTGCCTCAGCAGCTGACTCGACCATTTTCTCTCTCCAGGAAATAGCCTCTTCATTCAGTTCATCAGGAATGTCTGCATAGGAGAATGTGGTTCCCATATTTTCTTCATTCCACAATATGGCTTTCATTTTTATCAAATCAACCACACCCTTAAAATTTTCTTCAGCACCAATTGGAAGAACAATAGGCACAGGACTCGCCTTCAAACGAAGTTTTAACTGATCGTGAACCTTGAAAAAATTTGCGCCAGTTCTGTCCATTTTGTTGACAAACGCTAGTCTTGGAACATTATATTTATTAGCTTGTCTCCAAACAGTTTCAGATTGCGGCTGAACTCCCCCTACTGCACAATACACCATGCAAGCACCATCAAGAACTCTCATGGATCTTTCAACCTCGATAGTGAAATCAACGTGACCGGGCGTGTCAATAATGTTGATCCTATGTTCCGGTAGGCTAGCACTCATGCCTTTCCAAAAGCAAGTAGTAGCAGCAGAGGTAATAGTTATACCGCGTTCTTGCTCTTGCTCCATCCAGTCCATGGTTGCTGCACCATCGTGAACTTCACCAATTTTGTGGTTAATTCCCGTGTAAAACAAAATCCTTTCGGTTGTAGTAGTTTTTCCAGCATCAATGTGAGCGCTGATTCCTATATTTCTGTATCTTTCGATTGGTGTTTTTCGTGACATTTTTGGGATTATCTATTTCTTAAAATCTAAAGTGAGAAAATGCTTTATTAGCTTCGGCCATTCTATGGACCTCATCTTTTTTCTTTATTGCTCCGCCCTTACCTTCTGCAGCTTCTAATATTTCATTTGCAAGTCTAAGCTTGATTGATTTCTCTGATCTTTTCTTAGAGGCTTCTCTCAACCATCTCATGCCCAAGGCCATTCTTCTGGACGGGCGAACCTCAACAGGGACTTGATAATTAGCACCACCGACTCTTCTACTTTTAACCTCAACTACTGGCTTACAATTTGATAACGCTTGCTGAAAAACTTCCATAGGATTTTTTTTGGCATTCTTTTCTATAAAACTAAATGCACCATAGACAATTCCTTCAGCCACAGCTTTTTTTCCGTGCAACATTACAACATTGACGAACTTTGAAACATCCACATCTTTATACTTTGGGTCTGGAAGAATTATTCTTTTTGGTACTTCTCTGCGACGAGGCATATATTTAAAACCTTTCAAAAATAAAACTATAAATATTTACAAAAATCACTTGGTTCTTTTTGCACCGTACTTAGATCTAGCCTGCTTTCTGTCTTTGACACCTTGAAGGTCGAGAGAACCCCTGACCACATGATATCGAACCCCCGGCAAATCTTTAACCCTACCGCCACGAATCAACACAACAGAGTGTTCTTGCAAATTGTGACCTTCACCACCAATGTAACTAATGACCTCGAAACCATTTGTTAATCTAACTTTTGCTACTTTTCTTAGAGCAGAATTGGGTTTTTTTGGAGTAGTTGTGTATACACGAGTACATACACCTCTCCTCTGAGGACAAG
>CAJYCI010000067.1 GCA_913428515.1 uncultured Gammaproteobacteria bacterium
CTATTGAAGGTGATGAGTTTGTGATAAACGGCCAAAAGATTTGGACGTCAGGAGCTCAGCACGCGGACTGGATGTTCGCTCTAGTAAGAACCGACTTTGAGGCCACAAAACATGAGGGTATTAGTTTTGTTCTTTTCGACATGCACCAGCCAGGCGTAAGCATCAAGCCGATAAAATTGATCTCAGGTTCATCCCCCTTTTGCGAAACGTTTTTAGACAACGTGAAAGCTAGAAGAGACGACTTAGTTGGAGAAATGAACAAAGGCTGGGCTATAGGGAAAAGACTGCTGCAATACGAACGTTCAGGAATTGGCGGTCTGGCTGGAGCCTCAAAGAAAAAAGATAAAAAGGTGCCGAAGAACGAGTTAGCCGTCCTTGCGAAAAAATACTCCGGAGAAGATAGGGGATTGATTGCCGAAAGGTCTTGCAGAGATCAGGTGCTTGTCCACTCAATGCGTGAGCGGGCTTTTCAATTAACCGCGAGACGAGTAAGCCAAGAGAATTCTTCTGGGAAAACGCCGGGTCCAACCACTTCAATTTTTAAGCTTGTTGGAGCAAACCTCGCAAGAGATTTTACTGAGATTAAATCTGAACTAATGGGAATCAAAGGAATCGGATGGGAAGGAGATGGTTTTTCTGAGCGGGAGATCGAAAGCACTCGGTCATGGTTAAACACTCGCGCAGTCACTATCTACGGAGGCACGAACGAAGTTCAAATGAACATCATTGCCAAGCGTGTTCTTGGGTTGCCGGATTAAAATTTTAAAAAGGTTTAACTGGGCAAAAAAGAGTGCACAGAAACTCACTGGATCAATGAAGCCCTCTTGAATAGCACCACTTTTTAAAACTGCTTCAGAAAATGCCCGGTTTTCGAGCGCAGAAGCGGTCAACCCTCGAGCACAATAACAAGAACTAAGATATTCAATGACCTCACTAAACGACGATTTTCCGAAGGGAAATGTGAAATCCGTTTTCGCATCGTTAAAAGTAAACGACTATAAGTTCCTTTCTATTGGCTTACTAGGATCAGCCTTTGCTCTAAATATGCAATTAATTGCTCAGGGTTGGATGGTCTATGAAATGACTTCCTCAGCCATCAAGTTAACCTGGGTTACACTCTCGTTTATGATTCCCCAAGTCGTGTTTTCATTGATAGGCGGAGTCTTAGCGGATCGATTCGCCAAAAAACCTATTATAGGTTGGGCACCGTTTATAAATGGTCTGGCTACTTTAGCGATGGCCTTAATAATATTTTCAGGCAACGCAAGTTTCTCAACGTTTCTATCGATCGGCTTTTTAAATGGAACAATACTCGCGTTATCGATGCCAGCGAGAACAGCTTTTATTCCGGAGGTTGTTGGAGAGGAACTCATCTTTAACGCTATGGCATTCAATAGCGCATGCTGGAACCTTGCACGAATAGTAGGCCCTGCTGCTGCCGGCTTTATTATTGCTGTTTTCGCCGAGGGAAACAGAACCTCAGGGTTTGGCGTGGGGCTAGTCTACGTGATCCTATCATTGCTTTATTTTGTTTCTGCATTTTCTGTTCTCTATATTTCTCACCCTGGACGACCGGAGCAGAAACAAAAAAGAAGCGCCTTAAAAGATACACAAGAAGCATTAGCATATGTGGTCAATTCACCCATCATTGGCGGCTTGATACTCCTATCAATACTTCCTTTCCTTTTTGGTCTTAGCATAAATACTTTGCTTCCTGCATTTTCAAGCGACGTTTTAAAGGGAGGTCCGGACGATCTTGGTCTTTTAATGACTGGGATGGGATTTGGAGCAATCCTTGGGTCGCTGACCTTGGCTAAGATGAGTTCGGTGACGAAAAAGGGTCTTTGGATCATCGGCACAGGAGCGCTCTGGGGAGGGCTTGTTGCAATTTTTTCGACTACTAATCACTACCTGATCTCAACCTTTGTCATAGGTTTAATTGGATTTGTTTCCGCAATTAACATGTCGATGAACAGATCAGTAATGCAACTTCAAGTTGCGCAAAGCATGAGAGGCAGGATAATGAGCATTGATATGATGTCTCACGGACTAATGCCCTTAGGAATTCTGCCAATCGGATATATAGCCGAAAATATGAGCGTTCAAGCTGGCCTATTTACCAGCGGCATCGCGCTATTGCTTTTAACATTATTATTTGGCGCGCTCATGCCACAGACAAGAAGAATTAACTTAGGATACAAGTAAAATGTTTCAGATTCTTACTTTTTTTTGGCGGTTGTGCCTGCTAAAGGAAGTCCCATCTAAAATACCAAATTCAATATTTGCGGCGCTGATAACATTTGGGATTTATTTAATAATTGCTTTTACCATTCTCTTAAATACCCGTCCCGAACAATCCGTTTTAAAAATTTTTTCGTCTTCGATTATCGGAATTACTATTCAACTATCGTTAACTTACTTACTGCTCAAGTTTAAAAATCGAGAATATACTTATATTCCTGCTGTATGCTCGCTGCTAGGCACAAATGCGATCATGCTCCTGTTACTCTTCCCTCTCAATCTGACGCTTCTTTATGCTCAAAACTCAAATCTCCTTGTCATAGCAAACTCGTTTAGTCTTGTTTGTCTGGGGTGGTGGCTGGCCATTGCTGGATTCATATATCATAAATCTGCTGATGTGAGCATGGTTCAAGGAACCTGCTTAGCGCTTCTCATAGAAATAATGAGTGTCCTAACAGCAACGAAATTTTCAATAAGTTAAGTATGCGCATCCATATTCTTGGTATCTGTGGGACGTTGATGGGGAGCATCGCTTGCTTAGCTAAAGAACTGGGTCACGTAGTTTCGGGGACCGACCAAGATATCTACCCACCTATGAGCAATCAGCTAGAGGATTTGGGCATCTCTCTGGATCAAGGATACAAAGCGACCTCTATTCCGAAAAAAACTGATCTCGTAATTATTGGTAATGCAAATATTTCCAGAGGGAACCCGTCACTTGAATTTTTGTTGGAGACTGGAATTCCCTTCATGTCTGGAGCTGAATGGCTTTATCGGTTTGTGCTCTATGATCGATGGGTGGTCGCTGTTGCGGGCACACATGGAAAGACAACAACAACTTCAATGATCGCTTGGATTCTTGAGCGGGCTGGGCTTGAGCCTGGCTTTTTGATTGGAGGCCTGCCCAAAAACTTCTCTGCTTCTTCTCAACTTGGCGAGGGACCTTTTTTTGTGATTGAAGCCGACGAATACGACACATCTTTTTTTGATCGAAGATCCAAGTTTCTGCATTACAGGCCTAAAACTCTGGTCTTAAATAACCTAGAGTTCGATCACGCAGATATCTTTGTAGATCTAGAACAAATAAAACAACAATTCCACCTGCTACTTAGAACAGTGCCTAAACATGGATTAATAATATATCCGGAGACAGATAGAAATCTTCAAGACGTTGTCTCTCTTGGATGCTGGTCGGAAACCCATCAGATTGGAAATAAGCATTTTTCAAGCGAAGTAAGTGCACAGAAAGATGGGATAAAAATTTCTTGGGGAGAAAAAGATCCAATTGAATTTACTTGGCCCCTTATGGCTGATCACAATGCTCAAAACGCACTTTCGGCAATTGCTGCAGCTCAGCATGTTGGGGTGCCAGTGGATTTTTCTTGTCAGGCTTTAGAGAGTTTCGAGGGCGTCAAAAGACGGATGGAAATAATATTCGAGAATCAAAATGCTATCATCTATGAGGACTTCGCACACCATCCAACCGCTATAGAATCGACGCTTCAAGGTTTGCGCGAATTGGCTCCCAACGATTTTATATTGGCAGTTATCGAACCAGCGTCGCACACAATGCGAAAAGGGCACCACAAGAAAACGTTATCGAATAGTTCTCACATAGCTGATCATTTTCTTTGGTATGAACCAGAATCAATATCGTGGGACATGAGCGTTTTAGCAAATAAAAAGTCAGAAATCATCTCAGATATAGAAATGCTCAGAAAAAAAATTATAGGAAGAGTGGAAACAGAAAAAGAGAAAATCAGAGTAGTTATAATGAGCAACTCAGGGTTTTCTGGGCTTTGCAAAGCCTTAGTAACGGCACTTACCAACTCGTGAAGGAAACAGAGCTATTTGCTCCGGTCAAAGTCCTCCTCGAGTCATTAGGTTTCGACGTCTACGCAGAAGCGAGAAACTGTGATGTGATAGGAAGAAAAAAAGAAGAATTAGTGATCGTGGAGCTCAAGAAAAATCTCAATTTAACGCTTCTATCTCAGGGTATCCAGCGCCAAAAATTAACACATCAAGTCTTCTTGTGTACTCCCGAAACAGACAGGAAAAATAAATCCTTACGATCAAAAGAGGAGGTAGTAAGAAGGTTGGGGTTAGGCTTAATAACCGTTTACAAGAGCCCGATCCGCTCAACAGCAAAAATAGCGTTCGAACCCCGATCAGAGAATCGGGTGGATTTGAGAGAAAAGCAAAAATTACTTGCCGAGTTAGATAACAGAAGCGTCAACTCAAATATTGGCGGTTCCAATAGGGTTCCAATTTATACCGCGTATAAAGAGACTTCTCTTGTTATTGCAAACCTTCTAAAAAAAGCTGGACCAACAAAACTGAAAAATATTAGAGGCCTCGCGGGAAAAAAAACAGACAGCATTCTGTCGAAAAATTTTTACGGTTGGTTTAAAAGGGTAAAGAGAGGAGAATACGCAATAAATGAGAGGGGTCTCGAAGAGTTAAAAAAATTCGGAGAAATTAATGCACTTCTGTGCAATAAGAAGGATTTCAAGATCTTCTGCGAGAATTTAGAGCATGAAAATACAGAATAACTTAGAGCA
This sequence comes from uncultured Gammaproteobacteria bacterium, assembly GCA_913428515.1. GTDB lineage: Bacteria > Pseudomonadota > Gammaproteobacteria > Pseudomonadales > Azotimanducaceae > UBA9659. The sequence continues at coordinate 4,803 of CAJYCI010000067.1, forward strand.
GGATAAATTCCTGTCAGTTCGGAACTAGCAGAATATGAACCTTAGAATCTTTTTAGAAGAGAAAGCAGCCAAATGTCTGAGCGAGATTGGGGTCGACGGCTCAGCGTTAGTCAAACAATCATCAAGACCCGAGCATGGCCATTATCAAGCAAATGGCGTCATGGGTGCTGCGAAAAAAACGGGGCGTAATCCGCACCAACTAGCATCCGAACTAGCTTCTTTGCTACAGAAAAAAAATGATCCAAACATTTTTGAGCTGGAAGTCGCAGGACCCGGTTTCATCAATTTTACGCTTTCGAGGGAATTTTTATCGAAGACATTACATGATTTAGAAAAAGACCCTCGCCTTGGGGTATCTTTAAATAGAAGAA
>CAJYCI010000068.1 GCA_913428515.1 uncultured Gammaproteobacteria bacterium
CTGTGTTGTTCTCAACTTCCTTAGCACCAACTACAAGCACAAAAGGAACTCTCTGAATAGCATGTTCTCTTATTTTAAGCCCGATTTTCTCATTTCGAAGGTCCGCCTCTACCCGAAACCCGTGTTTAGCGAGCATTGCCGACAAGTCAGCGGTATATTCTTCTTGTCCCGCAGAAATATTACATAGCGCAACTTGGATGGGGGCTAACCAAACGGGGAAATCGCCAGCGTAGTGTTCGATCAATATGCCAATAAATCTTTCAAAGGATCCAAGAATTGCTCTGTGAAGCATCACAGGAGGCTTTTTACTCCCATCTTCGGCCACATAAGAGGCGCCCAGTCTCTCAGGCATAGAAAAATCTACCTGCATCGTCCCGCATTGCCATATCCTACCCAAACAATCTTTAAGCGAAAATTCAATCTTCGGACCGTAAAAGGCTCCCTCGCCTGGCAAATATTCCCAATCGAGATTCTTTGAATTAAGAGATTTTGCTAAGCTTTCCTCCGCCTTATCCCAAACCTCATCGCCACCAACCCTTTCATCAGGCCTTGTAGAAAGTTTAATCTGCAATTCATCAAAACCAAAGTCCCGATACACAGCTAAGAGCAAATCAATGAACTCACTGACTTCTTTCTGAATATCTGATTCCTCGCAAAAAATATGTCCGTCATCCTGGACAAAACCTCGCACACGCATAGTGCCTTGAAGAGTTCCAGACGCTTCATTCCTGTGACACGAACCAAATTCTGCAAGTCTTAGCGGCAGGTCTCGATAGCTTTTCAATCTCGAATTATAAATCTGAACATGACATGGGCAGTTCATTGGTTTGATAGCGAAGTCTCGATTTTCTGACTCAACTTTGTACATTCCATCACCGAATTTCTCTGCATGACCTGATTCTCGCCATAGTGACATGTCTACCAACTGGGGAGTTTTAATCTCTTGATATCCATTCTGATTTTGAACCGACCGAATGTACTGCTCTATGGCCTGCCACAACTGCCAACCCTTGGGGTGCCAGAAAACCATTCCCGGGGCCTCTTCCTGGTTATGGAATAAATCGTACTTTTTACCTAACTTGCGATGATCGCGCTTTTCCGCTTCTTCTATTTTATGAAGATGGGCTTGCAAGTCTTTCTTATCAGCCCATGCAGTTCCATAAACTCTTTGAAGCATCTCATTTTTCGAGTCTCCTCTCCAATATGCTCCTGAAACCTTAGTAAGTTTAAAGTTTTTTAAGAATCGCGTGTTGGGCACGTGAGGCCCTCTGCACATATCGAGGTATTCTTCATGGTAATAGAGGCCCATTTCTTTCTCTTCAGGCATGTCCTCTATTAGTCGCAACTTGTATTCCTCTCCACGGACGGTGAACTCTTCAATAACTTCATCTCTGCTCGCCATCTTCTTAACAACGTCGTACTCAGTTGCGATCAACTCCTTCATTCGAGCTTCGATTTTCGAGACGTCCTCTGAAGAAAAGGGTGTGTTGGTTGAGATATCATAGTAAAAACCATCCTCTATGACCGGACCAATCACCATTTTTGCCTTCGGGAAAAGTTGCTTTACAGCGTGGCCGACAAGATGTGCACAAGAGTGCCTAATTATCTCGACACCTTCGTTATCTTTTGTAGTTATAATGCGGACGAAGGAGTCCTCTTCAATCAAGTCGCTCGCGTCGCATAAAGAACCATTTACCTCTCCTGCAATAGTCGCCTTAGCTAGACCAGGACCAATCATTTTTGCTAGATCATGAACACTAGTGGGGCTCGACACATCTCTTTTGCTTCCGTCAGGAAGCGTAATGCTTATCATGACTTACCCCAATTTATAACTGATTTGAATTTCATATTTTTTTTGGTTCTCACATAGGTTGTGGTAGGAATGGTCGGATTCGAACCGACGACCCTCGCCTTGTCGAGACGATGCTCTAACCAACTGAGCTACATTCCTATTCTGTAAACCTTTTAGTGTTGCAGAGTTTACATAACCTTATCATTAAAAAGAAGGTTGCGACCTCCGCAATACCCTTACGAAAAATTCTAGGCAACCTGAAATCCCAAACAGGCCTGCTATACTTTTACCAAAGCCCCCCTCAACTCCTCTATCTTATCTCTTGTTCTGGCCGCTTCTTCAAATTTTAATTCCTTAGCGTATTGGAACATTTGTTTTTCTAAAGAAACGATATCCTTGCCAAGTTGGTCGACATCAACGAACTGAGTTCTGTCATTTTTTCTTCCTTTCTTTTCAGACGCATTTCTTTTTCTTGAACCTTTTACGACATGAAGACCCTCTAAAACATCTGAGACTTCTCGCTGAATTCCCTTGGGCACAATATTGTTGTCAGAATTGTGTTGGAGCTGTTTTTCCCGCCTTCTATCGGTTTCTCTAATTGCGCGGTCCATCGAATCTGTCTTCTTATCCGCGTACAAGATAGCTTTACCATTGATATTTCGTGCCGACCTACCAATAGTTTGAATTAAAGACCTTTCTGACCGCAAATAACCCTCCTTGTCTGCGTCAAAGATCGCAACGAGCGAAACTTCCGGCATATCAAGTCCTTCTCTTAGCAAGTTGATTCCAACCAACACATCAAATTCACCTAACCTTAGATCCCTGATAATTTCAATTCGTTCCACGGTATCAATGTCTGAGTGCAAATATCGGACTCGAACCCCATTATCACTTAAATAGTCAGTCAAATTCTCAGCCATACGCTTTGTTAAGGTCGTAATCAAAACTCTTTCGCTTATCTCGACTCTTTTTCCAATTTCCAATAAGACATCGTCAACCTGCGAATTAGCTGGACGGATTTCAACGGATGGGTCGACTAAACCTGTTGGACGGACTACCTGTTCTACTATTTGACCAGATTTCTCAATCTCATACGCACTAGGTGTAGCAGATACGAATATTGACTGGACTGGCTTGGATTCCCATTCTTCGAACCTCAGAGGTCTATTATCAAGCGCAGAAGGAAGACGAAAACCAAAATTTACTAGCGTTTCTTTACGAGATCTATCTCCTTTATACATTGCACCAAGCTGAGGAACACCCACATGGGACTCATCCATGATCAAAAGCGCACTGTCAGGCAGATAATCGTAAAGAGTAGGCGGCGGTTCCCCCTCCGACCTCCCCGAGAGATAGCGGGAGTAGTTTTCAATACCACTGCAGAACCCAAGCTCTTTCATCATTTCTAAGTCAAATCGAGTTCGTTGTTCAAGGCGTTGGGCTTCGACTAATTTTCCAGCGCGCTTTAGTTCTGCCAGACGAGTCTCTAGCTCTTGCCCTATAGATACAGTTGCGTTATCCAGCGTCTCTTGGGGTGTCACATAATGTGACTTCGGAAAGATTGTTACTCTGGGAACTTTTCGATTGACCTCCCCGGTCAGTGGGTCAAAGTATGAAAGACCTTCTATTTCTTCATCAAAAAGCTCAACTCTAATAGCATCTCTATCCGACTCAGCAGGGAATATATCTATAACGTCGCCTCTAACTCTGTAAGTAGACCTCCTAAGCTCAGTATCGTTTCGCGTATATTGCATCTCAGTAAGTCGCCGAAGTATTTGTCTCTGGTCAATAGAATCTCCTCGATCTAAATGCAAAACCATTTTCAAATAGGCTACAGGATCACCCAGGCCGTATATTGCGGAGACAGATGCAACAACTATCGTATCTTTTCTTTCTAGCAAAGCCTTAGTGGCAGACAATCGCATCTGTTCGATGTGTTCATTTATACTGGCATCTTTTTCAATATAGGTATCAGACGCTGGGACGTAGGCTTCGGGCTGATAATAATCGTAATAAGAAACAAAATACTCTATTGAGTTCTTTGGAAAAAACTCTTTAAACTCGCCATAAAGTTGGGCTGCCAAAGTTTTGTTTGGGGCCATTACTAGGGTAGGTCTCTGCAACTCCTCAATCACTTTAGCGATGGTAAAAGTCTTTCCCGAACCAGTAACTCCGAGAAGAGTCTGGTACCCTAATCCCGCCTTTATACCTTCTATAAGAGAGCTTATTGCCCCAGGTTGATCCCCAGCGGGCAGATACTTCGACTGGATTTTAAATTTTTTCTTCAACATATTCGTATAATTAAAAAACAGCTGTTAATGCTTGTTGACGATTTCCAAACGGGTCTTTAAACTCAGCCTTATTCCAATTCCCCGATAGCTCAGTTGGTAGAGCAAATGACTGTTAATCATTGGGTCCCTGGTTCGAGCCCAGGTCGGGGAGCCAAAACACTTCTAAGTAATGCCTATCATCTTTGTTAAGAGTTTTTTTATCAATAAAGCAAAAAATAGTGTGAGACGGCAAAACCCTATGACTTGTCGCGTTTTGACAAATGATCTCTCCCCGACGAAATTAAAGGTTTTTCCTTTTTTAATCTTGAAAAAAAACAGAACCCGTAACCTACTATTAACCCCAAAGTAAAAGAGACTAACAACCACCAACTTATGGGCCATTCAAACGACGAATAGATGAGGAAATTCAAACTCACTCTTTCAGTGTTATCAATCATTAACAAAAACGCTAAAAGAAACGCAAAAAGAAAAACAAAAATTCGAAAAATTAGTCTATAAAACGTTATTTCTCCAGGCCAAAGATAATTTTCTCAAAAAGTTTAACCGCCCAGGGCAAATCCCAAAAAAATTTACTAAGTTTCTCGCGGAGCAGGCTCAACATTGACCCTCTCCCGAAGTTCCTTACCGGGTTTAAAATGCGGCACGTGCTTTCCTCGCAAAGATACTTTTTCCCCAGTTTTCGGGTTTCTCCCCATCCTCGGAGCACGGTAATGAAGACAAAAACTCCCAAAACCACGTATTTCTACCCTTTCTCCAGATGAAAGCCTATTAGCCATTTGCTCGATGATAGTTTTTACAGACAGCTCAACGTCTTTGTAGGATAGTTGTCCATGCAAAAAAGATATTTTCTCTATAAGGTCCGACTTCGTCATCGTTGCGGCAATAAACCTCTTTTATCTCTCAGCTTGGCTCGGACTTGTCTTCCGAGTTGTCCATCTGTTTTTTTATTAAATCGCCGATTGTGGTT
>CAJYCI010000069.1 GCA_913428515.1 uncultured Gammaproteobacteria bacterium
CGGTCGGAGAGTGTTAGATCTTGACCTATTAAATTCAGTTGGCTGGAAGACTTATGCAGTTGGCCGACCGACCTTTGAATATTGAATTAATTCACTGATTTAAAGAGGCAAAATCCATAATAATCCTACGTTTTCTTTTGTCTTGTAGAATATTCTCTATAGTAACGAATCTTTCATCGAGAAATTCTAATTCTCCAAGAAGTGCAATCGCTAGGTTTTCATCGAAATAGGCCTCAGCATCAATAGAAGGCATCCTTTTTGAGGCTTTTACAGAGGAATATGCTGGAACTGTCATGGGTGATTTATCATCCAGAAGAGGGATGGTGCAAGGCATGGAAGATATTATGGGTGGTGGCAAGGCAGTTAAAGCTGAGGTGCCTTTGGCAGAAATGTTCGGTTATTCTACAACTCTTAGATCACTTACTCAGGGCAGAGCGACTTATACCATGGAGTTCAAACATTATTCTGAAGCTCCAAGAAATGTAGCCGATGCAGTCATAACAAGCAGGCAACAGTAATTCATTAGTAACTTAGATGTTTTAACAATTAATTTTGATTAGAAAATGGAAGGAAGCCGGAGATGGCCAAGGGTAAGTTTGAGCGAACAAAGCCACATGTAAATGTCGGTACTATTGGGCACGTTGATCATGGTAAAACCACTTTAACTGCTGCTATTACAGCTGTTTTGTCTAATAAGTTTGGTGGTGATTCCAAAGATTATGCTGATATTGATGCTGCTCCTGAAGAGAAGGCACGTGGAATTACTATTAATACTGCTCACGTAGAGTATGAAACAGAAGGTCGACATTATGCTCATGTAGATTGTCCTGGGCATGCAGATTATGTAAAAAACATGATTACTGGTGCTGCTCAAATGGATGGAGCAATTTTGGTGGTTAACGCTGCTGACGGTCCAATGCCTCAAACAAGAGAACATATTCTTTTGGCTCGTCAGGTGGGTGTTCCTTATATTGTTGTGTTTTTAAACAAGTGTGACATGGTAGATGATGAGGAGTTGTTGGAGTTGGTGGAAATGGAGGTAAGGGAGCTTCTTTCAAAATATGACTTCCCTGGCGATGATACTCCTATAATCAAAGGTTCAGCCAAGTTAGCATTAGAGGGTGATAAAGGCCCCATGGGAGAGGAAGCCATCGTTCAGTTGGCTAGCGCTCTTGATAGTCATATTCCTGAGCCAGAAAGGGCAATAGATGGTGCTTTTTTGATGCCTATTGAAGATGTTTTTTCTATTTCTGGTCGCGGAACTGTTGTTACTGGTAGAGTTGAGCGCGGTATTATAAAAGTAGGAGAAGAGATTGAGATAGTTGGTATTCGTGACACTACCAAAACGACTTGTACAGGTGTAGAGATGTTTCGTAAATTACTTGATCAAGGTCAGGCAGGAGATAACGTTGGAGTATTACTTCGAGGTACCAAGCGTGATGAAGTAGAGAGAGGGCAGGTCTTGTGTCAGCCTGGATCAATACCGCCTCATACTAAGTTTGAGTGTGAGGTGTACGTACTTTCTAAAGATGAAGGAGGTCGTCATACACCGTTTTTTGCAAATTATAGGCCTCAGTTTTATTTTCGAACAACAGATGTGACAGGTTCAGTGGCTTTGCCTGAGGGAACTGAGATGGTCATGCCTGGGGATAATGTAAAAATGAGCGTGGAGCTAATAGCTCCAATAGCAATGGAACAAGGGTTGCGATTTGCTATAAGAGAAGGTGGTCGTACAGTCGGCGCCGGAGTTGTGTCTAAAGTTACTCAATAAGGTTAAACATGGATCGTTCAATCCTTTTAAATTCAAAGGGGCATAGCTCAATTGGCAGAGCGTCGGTCTCCAAAACCGAAGGTTGGGGGTTCGAGGCCCTCTGCCCCTGCCAATTTTAATTAATCACTTAACTCAAATAATAATGACACAAACTAATTCTTCACTCACCGATAAAGTTTTATTGATAGCCGCTGGAGTTGTGGTGGTGTCTGCGATAGTTTTCTTTCAAGTTTTGTCAGATGAACAATTCTTAATTAAATTGTCAGTACTAGCATTGGGAATATTAGTAAGCCTATTTTTGATTTTAAAGTCATTACCAGGTAAAAATTTTGTAGGTTTTTTCAGAGATTCAGTTCAAGAGATGAAAAGAGTTGTTTGGCCTACAAAAAAAGAAACTTTTCAAACTGTACTCATTGTTTTCGTTTTTGTTCTTTTAGTTTCGATTTTTTTATGGATGGCAGACAAGACATTTGAATGGCTTCTATATGAAATGGTTTTGGGGTGGAAGTGAATAAAGAACAATTAATTACAAAAAAATGGTACGTCGTTCACGCCTTTTCCGGCATGGAAAAAAGTGTTGCAAAGGATCTTCAGGAGAGGATAGATCGTGCTGACATGCAAGATAGCTTTGGTGAAATATTAGTTCCAGTTGAAGAAGTTGTTGAAATAAGAAAAGGTCAGAAATCTATTTCTGAAAGAAGGTTTTTCCCCGGTTATGTATTAGTTGAAATGTCAATGAATGAACAAACTTGGCACTTGGTAAAAAACACCAACAAAGTCACTGGTTTTGTTGGTGGCAGTTCAAGTAAACCAAGTCCCATTTCTCAAGCTGAAGTTAATAAAATAATGGCTCAAATGAAAGAAGGAGTTGAAAAACCAAGACCAAAGGTTCTTTTTGAGACCGGAGAAATTGTTAGAGTAAAAGAAGGGCCCTTTGCAGATTTTAATGGCAATGTTGAAGAAGTTAACTACGAAAAAAATCGAATGAGAGTTTCAGTAACTATTTTCGGGAGGTCAACCCCTGTAGAGCTGGAGTTTGGCCAAGTTGAAAAACTATAAATAATTCTGATTTACGAAGGTGTAGAAAATGGCAAAGAAAATTGTTGGTTATATTAAATTACAAGTCCCTGCTGGTAAGGCCAACCCGTCTCCTCCAATTGGGCCAGCTTTGGGTCAAAAAGGATTAAATATTATGGAGTTTTGTAAAGGTTTCAATGCTCAAACTCAGTCGATGGAGCCAGGTTTGCCAATTCCGGTTGTTATCACTGCGTTCGCTGATAAAAGTTTCACTTTTATTATGAAAACACCTCCTGCCTCAGTGTTGATTAAAAAAGCTGCAAAACTTGAAAAAGGTTCCTCTAACCCTTTGACCACAAAAGTCGGCTCCATCACAAAAGAGCAGTGTGAAGATATTGCACGAACAAAAGAACCAGATTTAAACTCGGCAGATTTGGATGCTGCTGTAAAAACAATTGCTGGAAGTGCCCGCAGTATGGGAATTACCGTCGAAGGAATTTAAATGAAAAAAGAACCCAAACGTCTAGGTGAAGCAAAAAAACTCATAAAAAAAGATGTAATTTACAGTGTTGATGATGCTTTAAAGTTAGCAATACAGTCAGCAACTGCAAAATTTAAAGAGTCTGTGGATGTTGCAATTCAACTTGGCATTGATGCAAAAAAATCCGATCAAACTGTTCGTGGAGCTATTGTTTTACCCTCTGGGACTGGGAAAAAAGTCAGAGTTGCCGTTTTTGCTCAAGGTGAAAAAGCAGACCAAGCTAAATCTGAAGGAGCGGATATTATTGGAATGGAGGATTTGGCTGAACAGATTAAATCAGGAAAAATTGATTTTGATGTTTTGATTGCTTCACCCGATACCATGAGATTGGTTGGTGCACTTGGTCAAATTCTAGGGCCGAGAGGCCTTATGCCAAATCCAAAAGTTGGTACAGTTACTCAAGATGTAGCTCAAGCCGTAAAGAATGCTAAAGCTGGACAAGTACAGTTCAGAACAGACAAGTCAGGAATAGTTCACTGTTCAATTGGTCAGGCATCTTTTGAAGAGAGTGCTTTAAAAGAAAATTTAATTGCTATCGTTACTGCTTTAAATAAAGCAAAACCGACTGCAGCGAAGGGGGTTTATCTGCAAAAGGTAGCTTTGTCTTCCACTATGGGGCCAGGCATTAAAGTCGAGCCTCAATCGTTATTGGCTGCATAAATTTTTTAGGGCTATTTGTAATTTTTATACAAATAGATTGTCAAAGACCGTTGGGGATTTTTTCTTAATACCTTTTTTTGGACCCAACATAGATGGTGTTCTCTAATACTTTTTTCGTGGAATTAAATTCACGTGTTTTAGAGTTTTCACCAGTATTACTTAAACCAGGTTGATCTCTGGTTTCGCTGGGAGGATTTTATGTATGGCAAAAAGTAAAGAAGTTAAATCCACTATGCTCAAAGATATCAGTGAGAATCTAAAAAGTGCTGAATCTGTAGTTATTGCTGAGTACAGTGGTTTGGATGTCTCAGGTATGACATCTTTGAGAAAAAAATCAAGGTCACTTGGTGTTAACTTAAGGGTTTTAAAAAACACCTTAGTAAAAAAAGCTATAAGTGGTACTGATTTTGAAATTTTAAGTGATCAGTTGTGCGGGCCATTGATATATGGGTTTTCAAGTGATCCGGTTGCCCCTGCTAAGCTTCTTACCAATTATTCAAAAGAAAACGAAGCGATTGTTGTTAAGGGGGGAGCACTTCCTGGGGCTTTATTGAGTATTGAAGCTGTTGGTTCACTTGCGTCAATTCCTCCCAAAGAGGAACTCTATGGAAAGCTATTGGGCACCATGCAAGCACCAATCACGGGCTTTGTTAAGACGCTAAATGAAGTTCCAACCAGCTTTGTAAGAACTTTAGCAGCTGTTCTTGCAGCTAAGCAATCAAAGTCCAGTTAAATCAATTTAAAGAAAGAATGGAGTAAATTATGTCAATTTCAAAAGAAGATATTTTAGAAGCTATCAGCACAATGAGTGTGCTTGATCTGTCTGATTTAATCAAAGCTATGGAAGAAAAATTTGGTGTGTCAGCCGCGGCTATGGCAGTTGCCGCACCAGCAGCAGCAGCAGGTGGCGGTGAACAAGCCTCTGCCGCAGC
>CAJYCI010000070.1 GCA_913428515.1 uncultured Gammaproteobacteria bacterium
TCAGAGGCTTCCCTTTTCTTGGCGCCAACGAATTTCGTTTGCACCGAAACATAAAGATCGGAGAGCTCACTGAGATCAAGCTCCTGGACTCGCGTCAATTTAGATCGGACCGAGAAATCTGTGACCAGGACTTACAGTCAAGCCTAGGCTTCGGAAATTTCAGACCTCAATGCAATGGACTATTTGAAAAAAATAGAACGATGCTAGGGCAAGCGCAAACCGACTGGCTAGTAAAAAATTTAAGGAACAATTGTGCCTCATGGAATGTGGTGGCCTCACCTGGACCATTTTTACCGTTTCGTCTGGAAAATAACAATAAAGAATTGAGATATATTGGTGCTTGGGATGCCTATCCAGAAAACAGGCAAGAAATTATCAATGCAATAGAGAGCAGCCCGGGACATCCGCTAGTTCTCAGCGGCGACATGCATTCTTTTTGGGCAATAGACGCTAATGACGATCCTTTCCTCAACAGAAAAACCGAACTAATAGAATTTGTGAGTTCATCGGTATCTGCAAACTGGCCTGAACCCCTATCAAAACCGGTTCGAACAAATCTCAAAAAGAATAAGCAAATTAAATTCTACAATGGCGAGAAAAGAGGCTATTTTTTGCACGAATTAAATATGGATACCTGGATCGCTACAGCGAAGGGTGTTTTAAGCACGAAGGATAGAAAATCTAATGTCCTCCAGTTAGCCAAATTTTTAGTTCAAAAAGGGAAACCAGGCTTTCAAAAAATTGAATAGGAAGACAGGTACTTAAAACCTGCTCATAACAGTTGCTATGGCAAGACTCGCGATAGAGAATAAAATCAAAAAGAAAATTAGTTTATGAGCTCGTCTGAAGAGAAAATCCCTCGTTCTAAATTAGTCGCTTTTGGTATACCGGAATACGCGATTTATTTGAGCTCGATCCCAATCACCCTTTACATCCCCTATGTTTACTCAGCTGATTTTGGCCTAGAGCTCGCCCACATCGGACTGATTCTTATGCTGGCTCGGATTACTGACGTAATTACCGATCCGCTAATCGGCTACCTGAGTGACCGCACAAAAAGCAAATTCGGAAGGCGAAAACCGTGGATGGCTGTGGGAGCCATCGTCATGATGACCGCCGCTTTTCTATTGTTTAACCCAAAAGAGGAAGTCACTAACTCTTACCTGCTTATCTGGTCAATGCTTCTTTGGTTAGGCTGGACCATGATTAATATCCCCTACTATGCTTGGGGCGCTGAACTCTCAGAGAACTACGATGAAAGAACTCGAATAACGGGTTGGAGACAGGTCTTTGCGTACGCAGGGAATGTCACTGTGCTTGCGCTGCCCGCCATGGCCAATGAGCTAACAGGATTCGGTGGACTACCAAAAGAGGGGCTTACTATTATCGGCTCTCTTGCTTTGATAGCACTCCCCTCTGCTGTCGCAATCTGTCTGTTCTTCATCCCGGAGAGAAACAACTATGGCAGTTCAACTGCATCGCTCGGTACAAATTTTAAAGCTGTTTGGAAAAATGGTTCATTCAAACTGGTTTGGATTGCCTTTATGCTCAAGTACATGGGTGCCGCGTGGGGCTCGGCATTATTTATGCTATTTGCGGTGCACGTAGTGGGGGAGAGAGAAAACGTAGCAGCAATCTTGCTGGGACATTACTTTTTACAGCTCTTAACTTTACCGCTTTGGGTAAAACTTTCGGAGCGAATAGGAAAAAAAGAAACCTACATTCTCGGTGGTATTCTCTTCACCTTGGTGATCCCGCTTTTTCTTCTCATAGGCAGTGGCGACACCTGGCTCTTAGTGTTCGTGCTCGCTTTGGTAGGTGCCTCGGGCAGTTATTTCACTGCGATTTCGATGTCAATGAAAGCTGATGTAATTGAGATAGCGTCTCACCGAGCAGGGGAGAATGTGGCTGGTGCTTACATCGCTATCTGGTCGTTAGGACAGAAAATGATCGGAGCGATTGCATTGGGTATCTGTTTGCCAATGCTACAGTATCTGGGTTTTGATCCCCAGGGAGGAAATGGCCCAAGAGAACTTCAAATTTTATCTATCATGTATGTCGTCCCGCAGGCGATTATGTATGTCGGCGCAGTAGGTTTTATTTGGCGATATCCTATAAACGCTGAGAGACTTAAAAGAATAAGAAGTGCCTTCGAAAGAAGAGGAGCAAGAAAAGAAAATCAATTGATAAGTGCCTGATTATCTTTGAGACCTCACAGCGCTCGGCTTAACTTTCTTTTTTTCTTCCAACCTGCTTCAGCACGAGTACCTACAAAAAAAACAACTAAAGCGGCCTCAGCGAGGGCAGATAGATAGATCCGACTTGTTGCACGAGCACGGCTCTCGGTCATAAACCAAAGCGTATCTCCTTTGGCCATGCCGGCATTTGAAACTGAGTAGACAAAAATGTCCGCAAGACCCGAATTTTGAGTAACGTGAACTTTAAGGTGCGCCTCTGCTACAGAATAGGTCTGAAAAATCACTGCCATCGGTCTACCTAAATTAGTCTATTTTCATGATTAGAGATCTCTTTGTACTTCTTCCAGAGACTACCAATCACAGCCAAGATATACTAATTGATCTATAAACTTATGAGAAATTCCAAGTTGAAAAAAATTATTGCGGGCATAGCGATTCTTTCGACCGGTTATGGGATAGCTCTAATTTTTCCGCCGGATCAGATTCCGTTCCTTAAAAACTTAAATCTGTCATTATTAAACGTTGAAAACGTCAAATCAGTCGCTGAGGAGGCCAAAAAGGTAATAGAGAATCAAGCAGGTGTTCTAAAGGAAACTGAGTCGACACCAAATGGCTCTGAATCTAAAGATCTCGAATCGAAAATCGCCGAAAATCCGACCTATCTACGAGAGGTCGATCTCTTCCAGATTCCGGGATTAGGAAAGTCTTTCTCGCTAAGAGTCGGACCGCCGGTAACCCCATCCGAAGCAAAGAAGATCTTAGAAAATTTGCCTAAAACTCAACCTTCTTTCCCCGCAAGATTTCAAACGGCCACTGGCCAAGCAAAAGCCATTGTCTTTATTGGGGAATTACAAAATCGTGATCAAGCCGAACTCCTTCGTGATTCAATGCAACCCAATCTGACCGAAATTCTTGATGTAGTCTATCTACCACGCTGCGTAACGGAGGGAGATACCGACGACGACGATTTTTTCTGCGGGGACCCATCCTCAGACACCCCCGAAATTTAGCGTTAAAAAATAAACAAAGAGATTATCCCTATTGAAATAACCGATACTACAAGGGTATCGTAAGGTTAACAGCGATTAATTGGGAAAAGGTTTGCCAGATAAATTAAGCAACGAAGGGAGGAATGGGGTTCAATTGATCGGCATTCACACCGGCGGTCGACCTAATTTTCAGCTGGGTAGAGTTCACCCGGGAAAAGACTCATCAAGACGATGCTCTTTTCAAAATCCAGCCTCGGTCTCGGGAAGAGAGGTCAAAGCTGGTAGATCCCTCACAGAACCGCTTCCAAAAAGAGATCAAACGCATCTGTCTTACCGGGCACCAAAAAATTTAAAAAGGTCTCTGAACACAGGCTTCCCTCCAAACGGCAATCACGGACGAAATTTCAGCGCCTAAAAGTTCTCCTAAAGCAAGTTTCCTATCAACGCACCAAACTACTAAATTTAGGATTCCCCATTTTTTCTGTTCGGGTTCATATTTGACTGCCGCTGACTTCTTACTACTGCTTCTGAGGGTCCTCTAGCAAGGGCCGATGAGAGGAGATAGTTATTGGCCACGTTTTTCTTTAATTTCCCTACCTGTGGACGATTTTCGACACTGTTCTTTGATCGAGTATTTAGGTTAGTGGAGGCATCAGAACTTGCGTTTTCTGGCAGCGTCGAATTTTTATTTTTAGCGCTTCGCGCGGCGTGCTGAAGATTTCTCGCGGCTTCTGCGTGAGAGGAGCTTACTTTTTCCTGTTGGGAGCTTGTTCCTCTGACGTAGTCTGCGCCTGCGCCAAGAATTGACGAGAAGACGCCTTTGCCCCCCAACGCAGTGTCAGTCGGACCAAGCAGACTTTTTCCCGCATTAGTTCTATCGATTGAACTCTGCGCAGTATTGCCCTCAGACAGCTCTTGGCTCGTGTTTGAAAGAAACATATCTCTTCCCGCAGCACTCTTATCAATAGTTTTCTTATATTCTTGCGATGCAATTTCTGATTGGCTCGCAGCCCGAAGTTGGGCACCCGCTGCGATAGTACTTGCGCCGGCCGCGGCCGCAACCGCCCCAACCCCAGTCAAACCCAAAGCCGCAGTAGCTGCGCCACCAGCGGCCTGAGCTCCAGTCGCTGCCATGCGCGCATTCGCTGCTTTGTCCTCAGCAGCAACAGCACCTTTATTTTGATCCATGTGCTCCCTCATAACCCCAGATATATCCCCCGCTATTTGCTTGGACATCTGTCTCTCATCACTCGCTTGGGTTACATATTGACTAAAACTTTCTGGTAACGACGCATTGGCTGCTCGAGCCGCGCCTGAATAAACGCTATCAAT
>CAJYCI010000071.1 GCA_913428515.1 uncultured Gammaproteobacteria bacterium
AAAAAGCACTGTTCGCTGGAACGTTTTTTATTTATTTGCGGAGTTGATGAGCTGAAAAAAAATGATCATCTAAGAGAAAAGAGCGCCGTAATCCGATATTCCCGCTTTAAGGAAATTTAAATAAAAAAATGGAGATTTACGATGAACAAGATCTTGCTCATTATCGTTTTGATTAATTTTTTCAATATTGCAAACGCAGAAAATACTGGATCAGAGCTTTCGCCTTCACAGGTAGTTACGAAAGCCTACAAGACATTTTCTGCTGGCGATATGGAGGGTTGGAGTGCTTTGCATTCTGATGACTTAACCTTCACTATTCTTGGAGATCTTCCTCAATCCGGCATCCACAAGGGTACAAAATCCACGATAGAAGGCGTCTTCGAGGTCCTCCCAGTGCACTGGCCAGGATTTAACCTAACCGAGCTTAATCGCTATACACTAGATAACACAGTGATCGTCCATTTGAAAATGACCGCCGATGGCTTAGAGACAGAATCTCTGCACAAATTCGAGGTTATTGGTGGCAAAATTTCTAGCTTTATAGCTTTCGACGATACCCAAAGTATGTTTCTCGCTATGAAGAAAAATTTATAAAAAGTGTAAAGAGAAAACTAATTGAAAAGCTCGGACGTGCCAGAAGCGTTCTCCAATATCCCAGTTCTTGAATATGAGTTGACCGAAGCGCTGGAGGGTCCACCTGTCAGAAGAAGAAAAGTTGCCCTAGTCACAACTGCGGGACTCATGCATCGAGGAGATCGGGCTTTTTCAATGGACTCCTTCGATTATCGAATAATTGATTCTCAAGACGAGAGAGAATTGGTAATGAGTCATGTTTCGGTCAATTTTGATCGGACCGGATTCGCTTGGAACTACAATGTAGTCTTCCCCATTGATAGGCTTAAAGAAAAAGTTGCTGCCGAAGAAATTGGAGCATTATCCCGTTATCATTATTCTTTTATGGGAGCTATTTCGCCAGAGAAATTGCGTCCTGCTGCGGAGCAACTATCAAAGAATCTTCTTGCCGAAGGAATAGACGCGGTAATTTTGGTACCCATCTGACCCGCGTGCACGCGCGCAGTTTGCGGGCTAGCCCATTATTTTGAAAGAGCCGGAATTCCAACGGTGGCTTTATCTCTAGTTCCTCAACAGGCGAAGAAGATTGCCCCACCAAGGGTGTTATCTTTGCCTTTCGTCCTTGGGAGGCCATTCGGATCACCAGAAGACCCCTCGTTTCAGCATCGAGTTTTGGACGCAGCGTTAGACCTGTTAAATCGAACGGACAGTCCAATTTTTTCCGAATTTTCTGAAGAGGCACCTAAGAGTAGTCAGGGTCCTGAAGAGTGGGTTTGTCCGGTATCTTTTAATAAGAAAGAGGAAGAAGGCCTCTTAGGCGATGTTAAACATGAAATTGCTCTCCTCAAGCCTTGGTTTGAAAGAAGGGGAACCCTCTCGGGACGAACGTCTTTTGGCATTTCAGATATTGATCTCGAAGATTTGGTGCCGCTTATTCATACATTTTTTAGCGAAGAGCAGGATTTCAAAGCTGATTCGTCCAGGCTGAAGCTAGCGACCGATGATTTGAGCGCTTTTTATCTTGAGGCCGCTCTTCAGCAACCTGGCGCTATTAATATTGGTGCTCTCGAAAATTGGTACTGGAATGAAACGGCGGCGGGAGAGCTTGTTAAAAAAGTGGCGATCCATTGCCAAAAAAGTTTCGATCCAGAGCTACAGAAGACGGCAAAATTATTAATCGTTCCTGAACGAATTATTCCTTGGAATTAGCTTCGCTTATTAATCAGGAAAAAAGTTATACTTTTCGAATAGATTTTTTTAAGGAGAGTGAAATGGAAAATTCAATTCTTGAACCAGTTATTGTTCTTGTCGCATGGACTCTGATAATTTTCTTTTGGATGATGGCTACTCGACTTCCTTACCTGATGAAAAATAATATATCAGCGCAGGAGCTCCAGAACGCCTCCGACGTTGCATTGAAGTTGCCTGGTAAAGAGCGCCGGGTCAGCGATAACTACAACCATCTGCACGAGCAACCAACGCTTTTTTATGCCCTGGCCATAGCTCTAGCCCTATTGGGCACAGCAGAGACTTCCCAAATTCTTCTGGCCTGGGTTTATGTCGCTTCACGGGTTATTCATTCGATCATACAGTGCACATACAATTCGGTGATGCATCGATTTTTATTGTTCTTGGTAGGTAGCGCCTCTTTAGTGGTTATGGTTGCTATCGAGCTAGCCTCTTGGATGGCGGTAACCGGGTAATTGGAAATAAGGGTTTCAATATTAACGTTTCAGCAATATGATATTTCTCCTAAATCAAGGCTTTCGCAGTAAATGATTTTTGGTGACACAAAAGTTCAAGTTGTTTCTTTCCTAAAAGCTGGGCACCGGACGGCCTTCCTTCTCTCTCTGTCTCGAGAGGGCGTAAAAGAAGTGGATTGGTTTGAGTCTGCTTCGGAGTACCGAATAGCCGAAGAAACCCCAGTTGTTGTCATACATCTTTTTCAGGACATGTCTCAAAAACAAGCCGAGCCAACATCGCTCTTTAATCCAAACCACTCAGAGATCATTGATGTGTTCTTGGAAAGGCCTAATTCGGTAATCAAGAAGACGGGCTATTCTATTCATTGGACAGGTTCGGGAAAAGAGATCGCTCAGGCAATTTCTCACTGCGAGCAGAGAGTTATCCAGAGACTGCCGTTTCACAGTAAAGAGGTAGATGAAGAATTTTATGTTCAACTCAATTTGCTGGGTAAGTCGCGAGTCTATGCGAAAGCGATGAAAAGTATTAAAAAAGTTGCTAAGAACAACTCTTCCGTTTTTATTCGAGGGGAAAGTGGTACCGGCAAGGAACTCGTTGCCAGAGCTATTCATTACATAAGCGATAGGAGAGGACAACCATTTGTCCCGATTAACTGTGGAGCGTTTACTGATGAATTAATCTTAAGCGAATTGTTTGGTCATCAAAGAGGTGCCTTCACGGGCGCATCAACAGATAGAGTCGGGCTTTTAGAAACGGCTAACGGCGGCACCCTTTTTTTAGACGAAGTAGATGCCTTGAGTCCGAAGGCTCAAGTTTCCTTGCTACGCTATTTGCAAGAGGGAGAAATCAGACCAATCGGCAGTAATAAGGTTAAAAATGTAGAGGTAAGGGTTATTTCGGCGACAAATAAAGACACTGCAGAGTTAGTCGAAAAGGATTTATTAAGACAGGATTTGATGTACCGCTTGGATATTCTAAACGTGACAATGCCTCCCTTGAGAAGACGCGGTGAGGACATCCATCTGCTTGCCCAATACTATTTAGCGCAGCTCGCAATGGAGCAGAGCCATCCAGGAAAATATCTTTCTAATGAAATTATTGACGAACTCTCCAATTATGCTTGGCCAGGCAATGTTCGTGAGCTAGAGACGACTATACGAAGAGCTTTTTTGATGACGGACTCCGAGTATATTAACAACATCGGGTACCTTTTTCCTAATCACAACTTTGACGAAGAAACTGAAGTTTTCGACGAAGAACTCCAGAGTTTTGCTATCGAGAAGGCGAAACTCATTCAGCAGTTTGAGAAAGAATATCTACACAAGCTTCTTGAAGAAACGGGAGGGAATATTTCTCGTGCTGCCACTATTGCGAAGAAAGAGAGACGTGCTTTCAGTCGATTAATGCAAAAACATGGGCTGGACAGGAAGACTTACGTCTAAAACGTTTACTCGCTAACCCCGCTTCAACACATTCAATAAATTAGCGCTCAGAATAAAAAAATAGCTGGGCCCTTTTTACCACATGGGACCATTTGGCCTCACTTCCGCTCACCTCCCAATTTAACTGACTTAATATCCTTTAAGAAAAAAAATAATAGGGTTTATTCGCCTCATCCAAGTCGGTCTAAAAAAGAAAAAAGATATATAAAACAATAGGATATGAAGAAATTAAGAGTTGGCACGATGATTGTAATCATTATTATCGTTGAAACACTTAAAAGGCATAAAAGGATAACTATGGCCACGATGAATGCGGCGAAAGCTAATCAAGATACCGAACGCGACGAAACTAAGATTAGGAACGTGGCGCGCGAGATAGAAGAATACTTTGATTCTCACCCAGAAGCAGGGGATACCTTGGAGGGTATTTCCGATTGGTGGGTATCAAGGCAAAGGCTGAGAGACGAGAGATCTCTTATCCGAGCTGCCTTAGCACATCTTGTAACTGAGGGAGTCTTACAGAAACGTCACCACGGTGGCAGAGAAATTTACAT
>CAJYCI010000072.1 GCA_913428515.1 uncultured Gammaproteobacteria bacterium
TCGCTTGCTCAAGTTCCCAGTATTCAAGCTCGAATATTTCTTCTTCAGATAACACAGTCCATCCCCCCAAAGCCTCTCCCCATTGGATAGCCCTGATGGTATGTTCGACCATATCTGAGATTATTTTCTTTTTCTTAATGTTAGCTGAAAAAACCACAGTTCCTTTCTCCTTCCAGACCGCGTACCTGGGAGCTGGATCAAGACACGACAGGGAGCCATCGTTATTTTTTTTAAAATACTTTAGATAGTTTTTTGCAAATGTATCCACTCCTTCGCTCGGATCATGCTCTAGGATCGCTGGGATTCGTTTTGTTTGGAGCGTGTGGTCTGGTGTTAAAGGCCCTCTCGTTGCAATGTCGTCAATATTTTCAAGCGAGCTGAAGCCCACGTGTTCTTTATCCATGTTCCAGGAGGCCAACATGGGGGCTTCATGATAATGAGACGCCATTTGTCTGGCTTGAGCAAGCTGGAGGTAGTCCCTTTTAGATGTTTGATAGACCGATTTTGCCAACGAGTCAAAAGCATCGATCGATTTAAGGTGATCTTCTGCCTTGGTAACGAGCGCAATCATCTTGTCGTAGCTTTCTTTGGCATCGTCATTGAAGGTAAATAGCCCATGATGCATTAGGACTATCCCTTCCAAATTAGCCCAATCTATGTCTTTTGTTGCTTCATACACCTGTGTCGCCAGGACAAAACCTGGCATTATATAGGGAAGAATTAGCACATCTTCTCCAAATAGAGTCTCTAGCACCTCTTTCCCATTGGGAGAATTACTTAATGCCACTACCGCATCTGTATGAGTGTGATCAACGAACTTGCAAGGGATTAACGCGTGGAGGATTGCCTCTATTGATGGCGAGGGCGCATTTGGATTAGTCATAGAGGCTTTAAGTTCTCTGGCCATTTCCGTATCTGTCATGGAGGGGAGTTTGCCCAATTTCAGGAGCGTCTCTAATCTCGCGGGGGAAAATCCTTCTTCCTCTATCGTCTTAAGATCCCAGCCCGAGCCTTTTACGAAAAGAATGTCTTCTTCTAGTCCGAATATGTTGGTCTGCGTGGATTTTACAGAGGTGTTTCCACCGCCGTGGAGAACTAATTCATCACTCTTACCTAGCAGTCTCGAGGTATAAACCCTAATTGCAAGATCCGAGTGCTTAAAGTGGCGTGATTCTTCTTCTTGCCAGAGATTTTCCATCTTATTCTTCCCTCTTAAAGATGCTGAACATATATTGAGATAACTCGAAGGAACCTATTATCAACTAGCTAAAACTCTAGAGCTACTATGAATTTGTTGATTCGTCGATTTTTTCTAAGCGCAGAAATTTTCTAGGAGGGAACCCTGTTAGGAGACGAAAGCTGAAGGGTAGCGGGTTCTTTGCAGATACTTGCTCATGTTCTTGCAGGCTAGCCGGAGTCGCTCGGAAAAAAACTGTCTCGTCGTTTAATTGGATACCAACTCTGGGATTTTCTGTCGCTTCATAATACCATCTGCGAGGCCAGTGATTAGCTGCTACATAAAGTGTTTCTCCACGGGAAAGCTGATTCACGACTCTTGTTTTTGGTTCGCCCTGGGCATATGTAGTTATTTGTAGGGTTTCTGAACTCGTTGGCTGGAAGTAACCCAAAAGTGACTCAAATGTTGCTACAGCAGCCGCATAGCAAAGAAAAACTATCCCTACAATTTTTAGTTTCTGCATGCATTGTTATCCCAAACAAATTCGGAAGTATTTTTACTTAATTATTAACGGAGATCAAAACTCGAACTGATTTCTATAGGAAGGCTTTTTTAGGACTTCACAAGGTCCAGTTCGGAGCCACTAAGACCCTTAAATAACTTCAGGTTAATACTCGTTAGGATTAGGGTATACTCTTTCGTATAAAAAAAGACCAATAAAATATGCTGGATTTCGAAACGCTTCTTCATCAAGTTAAAAATCAGACTAAAGTCATCAAAGTTTCTGCCGACGAACAGTTTGATTTCCTTGATAAGGATTATGCATATATCATTGAATCTGGTTCTGTATTGGTTGTTGGTGAAAAAAACTCTAAGACAGGAGTGTCTCCAACACATACGTTAGAAGGAAATGACCCCATAGGATTCGCTGAGGCGATAGCTGCAAGACCGCTTGAATTGGGGTTTAAGCAAGTAACCGATTTAACTTTAAGACAATTTAAGAGTTCGGATATAAGAAAATTCGTTGATAGAGCGAATATTTTCTCCAAAACTATCATTAAATACAGCATTGGAAGGATATTTGGCCATACAAGAACTTCTTCAAACCTCGCGTTTGAGGAAGGGTTTATTGATAAAAATTACGATTTGTTAAAAAAGCGTCGCGTCGCCCGGGATGAAGAAGTGTTTAGAATTGGGAGTGCCGCGAAAGATATGTTTTTTATCAATAATGGTTCGGTCCAAGTGGTCTCTAAAGAGATGAAAGTTATAGCCGAACTAGGTGTCGGTGAGTGTTTTGGTGAATCCGCTTTATTTGATTATAGACCCAGAACATATGGGGTTGTCGCTAGCAAAAACGCGGATTTACTTATTATTGATAGTGAGCAGGTAGAAATCGAAATAAGCAAAGAGCCTGCAACTGTTCGATTAGCCGTCCTTCTGCTAGTCAAGAGATTAGAAGTTATGAATAACCTTCGATTGTTACAACAGAATTAGCCAGTTCGCTTAATTTCGACTTATATTCTATTTACAAAAATCTCAAAAAGAATCCTCAAATTTCCTGCTGATCTTTTTTGTTAATTATGTCGTCCAGGCTCCAGATGCCGGATCCTTTGCAGGCAATAAAAAGAAAGATGAAGCAATAGAGAGCGGAGAGCTCTCCGCCATTCAGTATAGGAAAAAGATCCCTCATTCCATGGGCCATCCAATATGCGACTGCCATCGTCCCGCTGCATAAAAATGCGACCGGTCTTGAAAAAAGACCCAACATAATCATCGCGCCACCGATCGCCTCAATGAGACCCGCGGCTTGCATCAGAGGGCTCATAGGGTAAGGGAACTCCGACGGAAAGTTGAAAAGCTTTTGAGATCCGTGAAATATAAACAGAAAGCCGGCCACGATCCGAAGTAGCGCATAGCCTTGGTCATCTCGACCTGTTAGTAGTTTGTCTAAAAATCCCATCGTCGTCCCTCCTCACGTATTTTTTTGCTTTTTTGTATGTAGATCTAAAACGAGAGTAACAGTTTATTTGAAATTACAACCGGTTGTAATTTATTTTTTAAGTTGAGTTTCCCACTTTTTGTGTGAGTAACATCTTTGTTAGTGCTAAAGTCTTCCTCGTTAGGTTTTTCGAAGGTTGCTTAAAATGTTTCGATTTACTTTTGGGTTATTTTTGGGTTTTGGCGCCAGTTTTTTTTTAAACCAGGTTCCTTGGCAAGGGCTTGACCCATCCGGTATCTCTCAGGAGCTTCAACTGGAGAAGTTGATAGATAAGGCAAAAGAAGATGTCTTAGAAACTTTGAAAATAGAAGATGTTGAAAAAATTTTTTCGTCAACCGAACGCAGTGATAGTGTTGATGAGCAATATTACGTCCAATTGGGCGCTTTTTCCTCCGAAAGGAATGCTGGTCGAATGCGTGCAGAGACAATTTTAGAGGGGTACACTCAGCAGACAATTTTTGTAAACACCGTTGGACCAGGATTACATAGAGTTTTAATTGGTCCCTTCGATAGAAAAATAGAAGCAGAAAGAGCGATAGTGGACACCACTGCTCGAGGGCTTTCCGGTCTTATGATAAAGGGAGCTTTCTAAATATAGCAACACGAATAAAGATGCCTCGCTAGAATCTCTCCGCAAAACTATTTTGGTTTCCGGTAAGATGAAGCTATGCCCAAGAGTTCAAAGCGATCCAAATTTGGGGAAATACGTCCGATTCTCATAGCCTGCTTTGTTATGAGCAGTGGATGTAGCTCACTATATGAATACAAGGCGCCTTCTGCAGGCAGGGTAGGTGAAAGCGAAGTTGCGGTGGTGATTAAAAATAAGTGGCGCTTCGGAAAAAACTACAACGTAGCAAGCAAAGCAGAAATTTTACAAAAAGCGGAGGCTGCGTGTTACGTCGCTACCGAAAATGGAGCTATATTTCATAGCAGGCACTGTGATGATCGGTTGAACAAAAAGCACTGTTCGCTGGAACGTTTTTTATTTATTTGCGGAGTTGATGAGCTGA
>CAJYCI010000073.1 GCA_913428515.1 uncultured Gammaproteobacteria bacterium
AAAGAATAGATTTTGCCCAAGCTCTGCCAGCTCCAAATGTGTCCCCAAAAGAAAAACCCCCAGAAACAGCTAAACCTTGAAAGCCGGCTAAATCAATTTCTCGTTTCTGCAGTTGGGTCATGTGAACATCCACCGGCGAGAATCCAGCACTATGAAATGCTGCTGCCATTTCAAGTTGACTGTTTGTACCTTGTTCCCGAAGTATCGCAACCCTAGGCCTCGGATGATTTTTCAAAAATTTAGCGCAAACGTCTTCTTCCAAACTAAACAGGCATTCTGCAAACAAACCCCTGTCTTTTTCATTTTCTATTAAACCAAATTCTTCTCTTGCAGTTTCTGGATTATCTCTCAGCGACTGAAGACAAAAACCTGTCAAATTCCATTTTCTTTCAAGCTCCGATCGAGAACACTGAAAAAATCTACTAACGCCATAATTAATGCAAATTGAGTTTTGTGTATTTGGGATTCCTATTACCTTTCCAGGAATGCCGAGACTCTCTAACTCCTTTAACACCATAGCCATGCAATCATGCTTGACTTGAACAACTGCACCTAACTCTTCGTTAAAAAGGAATTTAATAGGATCCAGCACATTATCTGGGAGAATGATTTTGATTCCAGCTCGCCCTGCAAACGCCATCTCTAAAAGAGTTATAAGCAAGCCCCCGTCAGATCTATCATGATAAGCTAAGAGTTTGGACCGATGTTGTTGCATAAAACGAAAAAAAGATTTGAGCTGTTTTGAGTTTTCAAGATCCGGCGGTTCGGTCCCAAGCTCCTGATAGCATTGAGCTAAAACGCTTCCTCCGAGCCTCTGCTTACCGTTGGCTAGGTCAATAAAAATTAACCGCGTGTTGGCTGAAATCTCAGAGATTTCCGGAGTAAGAGTTTCCCTTATATCTGCGACGGGAGCAAAAGCAGTAGCGAGGAGTGTCACCGGCGAGACTACAGACTTACGTTCCCCTGAGCAGTTCAACCAGTTCGTTTGCATTGACAGTGAATCTTTTCCGACCGGAATACAGATTTGTAATTCTGGACATAGGTTGATGCCTACCTCTTCAACAGCTTCATAAAGGTGTATCTTATCGTCTTCAAAATCAGCTGCGGCCATCCAGTTTGCAGAAATTTTAACCTTGGAAAGATCACTAATTTTTGCGGCAGCGATGTTAGTTATTGCTTCTCCAATAGCAAGCCTTACTGAAGCTCTACTTGATATAATAGATACAGGAGCTCTTTCTCCAATAGAGATCGCTTCGCCGGCAATGCCTTCAAAATCCGCTGCTGTAACTCCAACGTCTGCTACGGGCACTTGCCAGGGACCAATCATTTGATCTCTTGCCACTAGCCCCCCGACACTTCTGTCTCCAATGGTTATTAAGTATTTTTTGCTTGCAACGGTAGGATTTTTTAAAACTCTGTCCAATGCTTCCGTAAAATTTGTTTTTTTTGAAATTTCTCTGAAGAACTTTTCTTTTTTTTGCGAAATCTGAAAAGACTGTTTGGTAGAGCCGAATAGGAAAGATAAGGGTACGGAAACCGTCGGTAATTCAGAATAATTATCGTGGACTAAAAGCTGGCGATCCCCCGTAGCTTTTCCTATCACCGCAAGGGGGCATCTTTCACGAAGACACAGCCTCTCAAAAACAGACAGATCTTTCTGAGCGATCGCAACGACATATCTTTCTTGAGCCTCGTTACACCAAATCTCCATCGGACTCAAAGAGTGGTCATCGCTTGGAATTGATCGCAAATCGATCT
This sequence comes from uncultured Gammaproteobacteria bacterium, assembly GCA_913428515.1. Taxonomy (GTDB): domain Bacteria; phylum Pseudomonadota; class Gammaproteobacteria; order Pseudomonadales; family Azotimanducaceae; genus UBA9659. Next base: position 1,759 of record CAJYCI010000073.1, read on the forward strand.
TTCCACCAACTTCGCTATCATGGAGAATTTCAGGAACAGCATTAGACAACCCCCCAGCGCCAACGTCATGTATAGACAAAATCGGGTTTCGTTTCCCCATTTGCCAACAACGATCGATGACTTCCTGGCAGCGCCTTTGCATCTCAGGGTTTGAACGCTGAACACTAGAAAAGTCTAATTCTTTTGATCTCTCGCTTCCAACCGAAGAAGATGCCCCCCCGCCACCCAGGCCGATTAGCATTGACGGACCACCAAGCAAAACAATAAGATCTCCCGGCTTGAAAGCCTCTTTATCTACATGCTCGAACCTTACACTCCCTAAACCACCAGCTACCATAATCGGCTTATGGTAACCCCTAACGACTTCGCCAACATCGATTTCAAAAGTCCTTAAATAACCAACAATGTTAGGTCTCCCAAATTCGTTATTAAAGGCAGCGGCTCCAATCGGGGCCTCAAGAATAATCTCCAAGGCAGTGGAAATCCTCGACGGGTAACCATAATCAATCTCCCATGGCAAAATTTGCGAAGGTATTCGGAGGTTTGATAAAGAAAAACCAGTCATCCCCGCCTTCGGTCTGCCGCCTCGACCCACAGCCGCCTCATCTCGAATTTCTCCCCCGGAGCCCGTGGCAGCTCCCTGAAAGGGAGAGATCGCCGTGGGATGATTATGAGTTTCTACCTTTATAGCTATATTTATTTCTTCGTTTATAGGCCTATATTCGCCCGTTTCAGCATCAGGATAGAACCTTGCTCCGGCGCTTCCTTTGATAATGGCAGCATTGTCTTTATATGCAGACAGAACTCCATCTCCCTTTGTTACCTCTTTAGTGTTTCGGATTAACTGCATCATTGATGGAGCGTTTCGACCATCACCAGTTAAAAGCGCTGCGTTGAAAATTTTATGCCGACAGTGCTCTGAGTTTATTTGGGCAAACATAACTATTTCGGCGTCCGTTGGCTCTCTTCCTTCCTTAAGGTAAAAATTCTCCAAGCGCTTTATGTCGCTGTGATCTAGCGACAAGCCAATGGTCTCATTGAGATCTTCGATAGCAGATCTCCCAATTTTATTTGCCTCTATAATTTGGATCGATCTTCGGGGCGGTTTTTCAAAATAGGAATCTATCTCGAACGCTTCAAAAATTTGCTCGGTCATTTTATCGAAAATGAAAGACTTAGACCGATCTAAAAGACGCGATTGGGAACGATAGTAAATACCACGCTCAATGCGCAACACCTTGTCGAACCGGCAAAGGTTAGCTATTTCGGTTGCTTTTGAGGACCATGGCGACACCGTTCCTTTTCTCGGCAGGACAAAGGTTAAATTTGATTCGGAATCTTTTTCGTTAAGATCAAAATTATCACTGGCCTGAAGAAGAGAGCGAAGTTTTTTTTCCTCCGCTTCATCAAGCATCGAACTCAAATTTACGAGATAAAAGTAGTACGCATCATCCAACTGGAGTCCATTTTGAAGGACACCAACTGAACGGTTGATAAACTCCAGGCGAAACTTAGAGAAAGCTCTAGGTCCTATTAAAGCTAACACGGCTTATTCCGACGAGCTTTAAAGAAGTTTCTCATTAGTTCCGAGCATTCATCCTCAAGAATGCCTTCAAGAATTTTAAATCTATGGTTAAAACTGTTTTGTCTTAAGATGTCATTTGCAGACGAAGCAGCGCCCGACTTTGGCTCTCTCGCACCAAAGATGAGTTTTGCGATTCTTGCGTGGACCAGGGCCCCAACACACATAGTGCAAGGCTCAATTGTCACATAAATTTTCGAACGATTTAGCCGGTAATTTCCGATCTTCGTGCCAGCTTCCCTGAGCGCTTGTATTTCGGCGTGAGCAGAAGGGTCATTGAGCTCTATAGATTGGTTTCTTCCTTTACCAATCATTTTGTCGTCTAAAATTACAACAGCCCCTACCGGGACTTCGCCACTCTCTCCGGCCTGCTTCGCAAGCTCAATAGCGATGCTCATCCAAAACTGATCAGTTTTATTTTGCATAATAACCAGGAAGTTCCGCGCAGGTTCTACTATTCATAATAACAAAAATAAGGAACAATTTTTCCAGACCGATTCGAATCAAACCGCATTAAATAGACGGACTTAACTAGAATTGGTTCGTAGATATTTTCAGGAAATCCATTTCTTATAGGACAATCGAAAACTATGGGATAAAATTATAAAAATGCAACCTATTTTTGGAAAAAGCCCAGCGACTAAAAAGTTACTGAATTTAGTTGAGAAAGTATCCAAATCCGACGTAAGCGTTCTTGTGTCGGGGCCAAGTGGCGCTGGTAAGGAGATCATTGC
>CAJYCI010000074.1 GCA_913428515.1 uncultured Gammaproteobacteria bacterium
GGACTAATTGTAATCTGACAAAGTCCTCATCATCAAAAAAAATTAGCTCAGAATCGGACAAATTTTTTTCTGCCCCCCCCCAACTATCTCCCACCAACGTTGATTCTGGAATATTCAGGAACAAACTCGCCTCCAAGCTTAGGCGCCAGTTTGTTCCGATCCGCGTACTTGCTTCAAGATTCAGGGCATACTCTTCAGAGTCAATATCGTAGAGAGCGACCAACAGGGCATTGGTGTCCCATAGATTATTCAAGGAGTATCTTATTCCTAGCGCCAAGTCATTTTCAGCGGAATTAATCCAGTAGTTTTCTCTGCTATCATATAAATGCTCAACCAAGAGACCTAGGTCCGTCCGTGTGTTCAAAACACCGACGAATGTTTTTTCGAACCCAACTACGCTTGCCCAAAACCGCGCGCCTTGACCACTCCTTTTAATATATTCTAGCTTCCAAGCCCAATCCCCGAAAAAATATTGCGCGTCAATACCAGTTTGGTCAATCACATCGTAATAAGGGATCAAATACTCAATAGTATCGAGAGAGTGGGGGAAATCTTGATTTCTCGGAAGCAACCTGGGTTCCCTTGATGTCCCGGAGAAATGAGATAATCCAAGTTCTAAATCTCCAAAGTAATGACTCCATCTAAAAGCGAAATCAAGCCGATAATTTTCTGCGCCTGATTCAAACCCAGAGGAATCTTCATCTATTGCCAACGGAAGAGATGGCCTGGCGTTCACTCCTGAAAAACTTCTTTCCCTGAAACCTGGAAGAAGAAAAATGTCGAAGACCCCCCAATTACGCGAGAAAGATAGGTTTAGCATGGGCTGCCCCAATTTTTCTTCCTGGTCCAAGCCTTCGGTAAAGTCTATCTGGTTGATAACGTCAACTAGGTGCCTAGACTCGGTCACACCCCAAAACACCTTTCTCACACCTGCTCTGAATTCCCAACCCTCTCCCACCCTAATCAAAGACAGTTCTTGGATATCGACCAAGTTTCGCTCAGAATTTTCATAATCAAAGCGAAAGGATGGAACAAAATCGAACAAATATTTTCCATCATCCCAAGAACGATGGTACTGAGCGAGGAATGAAATTGATGGGAAAAAAGTCTCTTGTCCCGGTAACGATCTTTCAATAAAAAACCGAGAATCGGAGATAAGCTCTGCGCTCCAAAAGCCTCTATCTTTTTTTTGACTGGATGTATCTTTTACTTTTTTTTTAACTTCGCCAGGTTATAGTCGGTATCTGGAAATATAGAAGAGACCGCTTTTGAGGAATTTTTAACTTGTACTTTTTCTTGTGTTTTTGTGAGCGGGGCAGAATCAGTTTCCAGATCAACAACTTTTTCTTCCAAGCTTCCACTTCCAGTGCTCGCAACCGTCCCTTCGTAACTAATAAGCCAAGGAGAAACAACTCCTAAACTTTCCAATTTTCTTTTTTTCGATAGAGCATCATTCTGACGGAGCGGACCCAAAACAACGCGATAAAAAATCTTCCCAACAATATCTTTAGCCACTATATTGAGCTCCTCGCCAGAAGTACGCAGTTCTTCCACAAACTCTTCAGCTTTAGATTCCCGCCTGAAGCTTCCAGCAACGACTTGATACATCTGATTTTCAGTAGTAGCTAATTTCTGAGGTGTCCAATTACTCCCAGCGCGTCTAGGAACTTTATCCTTAACCCCACCCGCATATTGGAGAACGCTTACGACTTCATTAAAATCTGTTTTAGAACGCCAAATATCTTTTACGCCAAGAGCAACCAATTCTCGGGCAAGCTCTCTTTCAAGAGTCGGATCCATCGAGTATGGAAGCAGCAATCTATGTAAAATAAGGCCTTCAATTAAAATCTCTTCTATCAGCACATCAAAGTTGAGTTCGTCACTAATTCGCAACGCTTCTGCATGAGCTCCTTCCGGCGATTTAAAACTTCCTAAAACAAAAACATTTTGTGCTGAAAAAACCGGCAGAACGAAAAGCAGAAACGGCACCATCAAAAAAAAACGAAAATATATGGTCATACCTATCTGACCCTCTTTAACGCGTTCTTGTTAAAGTCTTGGGACCGCATACCGCGATTAAACTGATAATTATTCCAGACAAGTTGCGTGCTTTTTTTATTGACATGATTTTCCATAGTCATTGAGGATGCTCTCCAAAATCGATCGTCATAAATACTATAATCATGGAAATTAAGGGTCTTTAGGTGCTTATTTTTTCTGTCAAAGAACTTGATCTTTTGAAAACGATAATAATCTTTATCAATCCATGCTATCTGACGTGTATACCCAGAATTTTTATCTAACGGGTACCTTTCAACAATAAAATGCTCATCTCCATCCATTTTTTCGTCATTCAAATATCTATAAGAGTATTTGCTCACCTCTTGAGAACTGAGGTCTTCATACGCAAACTCGCTGCCCATGAACGGTCCAGATTTGTTTTTTGAGGCAATTCTTTTTGTTCGTTTCAGAGCTGGCAGATACAACCACTGGTCGTCTTCGCCAATTAAATGTGTATAAGTAAGAAGTCCGGTTCCCCTAACATCTGGAGGCGTATCAAAAACCATAAGTGTCTGGTCTCCATCTTTTTCGGTCTCTTTGCTCTTCATTTGCATTTCTCTCTCGGTGGTTTCTCCACGCGCATTACTGAGAATCATCGTAAGCTCCACCGTGTAATCGACCCAACCAGTATCGCGCCGATCAACTTCTGTCATTATCCTTAAACCTTCTTTAACGTCATCATTCGCTGATCCGAGCACGGGCAAGAAAAACAGGACAATAAAGGCAATTAGATTCTTGGACATTTCGAACACCTTTCCCAAATATGATCGATACCTTAACAGACTTTTTCGAGATTTGATTAAAAGCGACCTGCTTCAGAAAGACCTTGAATTAGTACTGAAAACCTGTATAAAATCACAGTATATGTATAAAAAAACAGGCTGCTATGCAAAATCTCACAGCTAGACAAGAAGAAGTTCTATCCCTTATCAGAAATCACCTCGAGGAGACGGGCTATCCTCCAACACGAGCAGACATCGCCAAGCAATTAGGCTTTAGAAGCGCCAATGCTGCAGAGGAGCACCTAAAGGCTCTAGCAAAGAAGGGGGCAATCGAAATAATTCCTGGCACATCGAGGGGAATTAAATTAGCAAACGAAGCGGGGGGCATTCCCGTAGTAGGCAACGTCGCTGCGGGCAACCCGATTCTAGCCGAGGAAAATATTGAAGATTATTGCGAAATTTCTCCGTCTTTTTTCAAACCGAACGCGGACTATTTTCTGCGGGTTCGAGGAGATTCCATGAAGGATTCGGGGATTTTAGATGGAGATTTATTGGCGGTTCATAAGACCGCTGACGCCAAAAACGGGGACATTATTGTAGCGAGGATCGATAATGAGGTTACTGTCAAACGGTTAAGAAAATCAACAACAAAACACTTTTTAAGCCTGTTGCCAGAAAACTCCGATTACTCCCCAATAAAAATAGATCTAAGGGAAAATGACTTCGCTATCGAGGGGCTTGCCGTTGGAGTAATTAGAAATTAGATTAATCAAAATTAATTTTCTTTTACATAATCTTATTTTTGAGAACAGACCCATTCACCATCTATAAAGTCAGCTCGCCAACCGGACGGCTTGCCATCATTTTTCTCTGACACCAAATACTGTTCTTTTGTCTTTGTTGAAAATTTTATTAGAGTCCGTCGTCCGGAAGAATCTGTTGACGGCCCCCTCATAAGATCCTGATATTTAGGATCTATTTCATTCTGATGCGGTAGTAACTCATCTAAATAAGGACTGCGCGTCTCACGGTTTTTTGGGAAGCCGCTCGCGGCAAGAAAAAGGCCTCTTCCCCCATCTCTAAGGACGTAGTGATCATCTACTTTTTCGCAAAAAAGCTCAGGCATGGGAACAGGATCCATTTTAGGTGGCGCCGGTTCTCCGTTTCTAAGCAGTTTGCGGGTATTGTTACAAGAGTCTGATACACAGCCAAAATACTTCCCAAAACGACCTGTTTTTAATTGCATCTCGGATCCACACTTATCGCATTCTAGGATCGGTCCATCAT
>CAJYCI010000075.1 GCA_913428515.1 uncultured Gammaproteobacteria bacterium
TCGTTAATTTTCACGCGCTTTTCTGGCCAGCCATCCTCAAATGCGCAGAATTCAGGACGCCTTCAAAAATTCATGTACATGGATTTCTTACGGTCAACGGCGAAAAAATGTCAAAAAGTAGGGGGACGTATATAACTGCGAAAGCATATTCTGCCCTTCTTGATCCTGACCTTTTAAGGTACTACTTTGCCTCAAAGTTGAGCGACAACGTGGAAGATGTTGACATCAACTTGGACGACTTCACCTCAAAAGTGAATGCCGATCTGGTTGGAAAACTGGTCAACATAGCCTCACGTTGTTCAAAGTTTATAGCGAAAGAATTCGACTCCCGACTTTCGATGATTCCTGAAAACGAATTGCACGATTTAGTGCCTCAATCGGCAGAAAAAATTAGAGCTCTTTATGAGAACACTAATTACGCGAGCGCTATCAGAGAAATAATGGGGTTAGCAGATAAAACCAATCGATTCATCGACGAAAAGAAGCCCTGGATTTTAATAAAAGACGTAACGAAAAAAAGCGAGGTTCATGAAATCTGCTCAATAGGGCTAGATATTTTTAAAGTCATGATTGTATTTCTAAAACCGATAATACCTGCTCTTGGAGAGAAAGCTGAGCAATTTCTGGGAACCGAGCCTTTGTTATGGCAGGATATTTCCAGACCTCTTCATAAAAAAGAGATCAGACATTTTCAGCCACTTCTCACTCGCGTGGACTCGAAAACTGTAAAGAGGTTAACACAAAAATCCTCGCTACCTTTGAAAGAAGAACGTTTAGAAAGAAATGACGATAACCAGGATATTACTATTGATCATTTTCAAAAAGTTGACTTGAGAGTCGCACAGATTCTGAGCGCAGAAGAGGTTGAAGGCGCCGATAAGCTTCTGAAACTGCACCTAACAATGGGACAAGAAACCCGAACTGTTTTTTCTGGTATAAGATCAGCCTATAAACCAAAAGAGCTCAAAGGAAAGCTCGTTGTTTTAGTGGCTAATCTAGCTCATCGTAAAATGAAGTTTGGAGTGTCAGAAGGAATGATCTTAGCCGCGAGCGATGAAAATGAAGAGATATACCTAATAGAGCCGCCGAAGCTTTCTAAGCCCGGCATGAAAATCTCGTAGACTCTTTTAGAAATAGAAGAGGGAAAAATTAAGATAGCACCAGAATAATTTTGGCAATTTACGATAAGACCTGGAGATTTTATTCTCAAAAAAAGAACTCAAAATTTTCTTCCCCGCTGTGCCGCGAGTTTCAGGCGAAGAGCATTTAATTTAATGAAACCAGAAGCATCGGATTGGTCGTAAGATCCCGAATCATCTTCAAAGGTGACCATGTCATTATCATACAGACTATCTGTTTTTGATTCTCTACCAACTACTATTACATTCCCTTTTAGGAGTTTCATTTTTACCGTTCCATTGACGGGCCTTTGTGTTTCATCTACCAGGGCCTGCAGGGCTCTGCGTTCAGGAGACCACCAATAGCCATTGTAAATTAGCGAAGCGTACCTAGGCATGATCTCATCTTTTAAATGCATAACTTCTCTATCAAGCGTAATCGACTCGATGGCCCTGTGCGCTTTCAAAAGAATCGTTCCTCCCGGAGTCTCATAACAACCTCTTGCCTTCATACCCACGTAACGGTTTTCAACTATATCTATTCTTCCTACCCCGTTTTTTCCACCCAGATGGTTGAGCTCGGAGAGAATTTCATGGGACTTCATAGGTATCCCGTTTATTGCGATCGGATCTCCTTTTTTAAATTCTATTTCAAGTTCGGTTGGCGAATCAGGGGCCGAATCGATTGACTTAGTCCATTGCCACATTGATTCGATTGGCTCAGAAGAGGGATCTTCGAGCACCCCGCCCTCGTACGAAATATGTAAGAGGTTAGAGTCCATCGAATAAGGGGAAGGGTTATCTTCTGTTTTCATGTCAACGCTTATCCGATGCTTTTCACAAAACTGAAGCAGCGCCTCTCTAGAGGTAAGCTCCCACTCTCTCCAGGGAGCTATTACTGAAATGTTGGATCCCAGCGCGTTTATGCCTAACTCAAACCTCACTTGATCATTACCTTTTCCGGTGGCGCCGTGCGCGACAGCATCAGATGACGTTTCTTCGGCAACCTCGACAAGACGCTTTGAAATCAGAGGGCGCGCGATGCTTGTACCGAGTAGATATTCACCCTCGTAAACGGTATTACAGCGAAACATTGGAAACACAAAGTCGCTAACGAATTCTTCTCGAATATCGTCCACAAAGATTTCCTTAACTCCCATCTTTTGCGCTTTATCTCTCGCTCGATCAAGTTCGGCCCCTTGTCCAAGGTCAGCTGTGTAGGTAACTACATCACACTGATAGGTTTCCTGGAGCCAACGCAAAATAACTGATGTATCTAGGCCACCGGAATAAGCTAAAACAACTTTTTTATATTGATTCATTTTAAAATCCTCCCAGGCGTTGCCATAATACATGTTATGTAACGTGGTACAATTAAGATATTGGGATTTAAGAGCAGCTATGGATCAAATCACACTAACGAGACCAGATGACTGGCATATTCACCTAAGAGACGGGCCCTATTTAAGACAGACTGTCGCAGATGCCTCTAGAATCTTTGGCAGAGTCCTAGCGATGCCCAACTTGGATCCTCCGATCATCAACTCTTTACTAGCTAATCAGTACAGAGAAAAGATAATGCCGTTTGCGAGATCTGGCTTTCACCCTCTTTTTGCCTTATATCTTACTGAAAAAACCACAAAGCAAGACATTGAGAACACAAAAACAAACTCCGATTTTATTCCTGCTTACAAGTTGTACCCGGCTGGGGCAACCACAAACTCTAAGTTTGGAGTACATTCTATAGAGAAAATGTATCCTATTTTTGAATCGATAGAAGAAAACAACCTTGTTCTCTGTATTCACGGTGAGGTTACCGACTCAAATATCGATGTGTTTGACAGGGAGAAACATTTTATCGATGGGGTCCTGAGCAGAATCATAGAGGAATTCCCAAGCTTGAGAATTGTTTTAGAGCATATAACGACTGAGGATGCAGTAGAGTTCGTTAAGAGCACAACTCGAAATGTTGCTGCAACAATAACGGTGCACCATTTGCTCTACAATAGGAATGCTATGCTAGAGGGAGGACTTAACCCACTTTTTTATTGTCTGCCGGTGTTGAAGCGAGACACACACCAGCGAGCGCTAATAGACGCAGCAACCTCTGGTAATCCCAAGTTCTTTCTTGGAACCGATTCTGCGCCTCATCCGAGGCACGAAAAAGAGAAAATCTGTGGATGTGCCGCGGGATGCTACACAGCCCACGCAGCCATGGAGCTTTATGCCGAGGTTTTTGATGAATTCGAGGCTATCACTATGTTGGAGGGCTTTGCCAGCCACTTTGGTGCTGACTTTTATCGATTTCCAAGGAATAAAGAAACCATCACACTGGAAAAAATTAATTGGACAATGAAAAAAGAAATTATGTTTGGACATGATCAACTAGTTCCAATAAAAGCAGGCGAAACACTTAAATGGAGAATCAAATCGACGCAATAAAACCAAGCGGAGTATTATTAAAATGAGTGATCTGCCCGAGGAAGATCGGCCCAGTATATCTAATCGTTTTCGAGGATATCTCCCCGTTGTCCTTGATGTAGAGACCGGTGGATTCAACTCTAGCACGGACGCTCTCTTAGAAAGTGCAATAGCTATTATCCAAATGAATGATAGAGGCTTTTTAGAGATGGGGGAAACCTTGTCGTTCAACATCAAGCCGTTTCAAGGGGCAAACATAGAAGATTCGGCGCTTCAATTTACCGGGATTGATCCTGACCATCCGTTTAGGTATGCGGTAGACGAAAAAGAAGCTTTAGAAGAGATGTTTTCGAAGGTGCGAAAAGAAATAAAAAGAACGGGTTGCCAACGTGCAATCGTTGTTGCTCATAACGCGAGTTTCGACCATTCCTTTTTATGCAAAG
>CAJYCI010000076.1 GCA_913428515.1 uncultured Gammaproteobacteria bacterium
GGACACCCTCTTTGTGACCCGGATTCAATATTTCAAGCTCACGCGGCATGGCACTTAATGACGGCTTTCTCTACTTGGTGTTTCTTTTTATTTTATCGAACAGAAAAAACGAAGTAGGGGGAATTTTAAAGAGTTCTTGACTCATTCTTTACCTTAAACAGAGTGATTTCTGAAAAAGATCCAACTCTCATAACAGGTCCCCAGGTGCCGGTCCCTTGGGAAACATATAGCAAGGAGCCCCCCAAACGATGTAAGCCCGACACGTACCGAAAAACCTTTTTAACTACAAGATTGAATGGGAAAATTTGTCCTTTATGAGTGTGGCCGCTGAGCATCAAATCAATGCCCGCCTTTTCCGCATCTTCAAATCCCTTGGGTCGATGGTACATTAAAATTGTAAATGCGTTCTGCGAAAAATTTGTCTTTTTAAGCTCGGTCTCAACCTGTTTAGCATCTTCCTGATCATCAATACCAATCAATTGGATCTCCTTACTCGCCTGAGCAACTTCAGAACGTAGGATCGTTACTCCAAGTGAGGCTAGCCGTTCCAGGATTTTATCTAGGTCTTCATAACGCTCATGATTTCCGACAGAGAAAAAAATCGGACAATCGAGGTTCTTAAGTGAAACAAGTTCTGATCGATCAACACCAGTCGCATCAATGAAGTCGCCAGTAATACACAAAAATTTTGGATTCAAAGTGTTGATCTTTTTAACTAAGCGCTCAAGAAATACTCTGGATCGGGACCCAATGTGTACGTCCGAGATCTGAACAAAATCAAAACCGTCTTCGATTTTTTGAGTCTGGAGCTGAATTGTTTTAACCCTCGGGACCATCGCAGAGAAAAGCCCCCAAAATCCAATTAACATTGAAAAAGCTAGAGAGAGTTTAGCAGCCAAGCCCTCGTTGAATTGTTGAAAGAAAATTGCAGCCTCGAAGAACAAGACAGCAAATAGAAGGAATGGACTAAGACCCAGAAAAAAATCTGCCGCGTATCTAATCCAACTGAAATTTTTTCCTGATTTACGAAGAATTATACGGCTTATAATCTGGCTAAAGAAAAGAGGCAAAAAAATAACCAGCGAAGTAATAGAATCAAGACCCAACCAGTCGCATATTCGGATTACCGGGTACGCAAAAAACAGCAGATGGAAAAGCAGTAAAACCGCAAAGAACACCATGGAACGAAGAGACAAAGAAGTACCCTGAGCAAGAAAGAAGATATCGAAGTCAGAGATATACCACGAACGATTGATTAAAGATAATCAAAAATCATGACGTAAACCTTCGGTTCGCAAAAGATCGACAGATTTTATTTAAAGACATGGTTTATAGTTGACCTCTGCATAAACAAAAGCGCTAGCTTAAAGAAGAGCCGATTACGTAGGAGGTACAGTCAGTGTCGGATTACGAAAACATTATCGTTGAAAAAAAAGCCCAAGTGGATTGGGTTACGTTGAATAGACCAGAAAGTCTGAACGCCATCACCACTCCCATGGTGACTGAACTTCGAGACTACTTTGGCAATTTAATGGAGAATGATTCAACCCGAATTGTCGTGCTTCGCGGCGCGGGCAAGGGTTTTTGCGCTGGCCTAGATATCAAAGCCTCTCAAGCCAAAACCTACGAACAACCTTTTTCTGGAGGCATGGGGTTCCAGGGCTACCTTGCCGACGTATACATTCGCATGCGTCGCTGCCCGCAGCCAATAATTTCGCTTGTTCATGGACCAGCTTGCGGTGGTGGCTTCTCCTTTGTTTTAGCATCCGACATTCGAATCGCGGGGGAAAGTTCAAAGATGAACGCGGCGTATATTCGAATAGGATTATCTGCTTGTGATATGGGATCCAGTTATTTTCTTCCAAGACTTGTTGGAACATCCGTCGCTTCGGAGCTTATGCTTACCGGACGGTTTATCAATGCCGAGCGAGCCCTCTCAACGAACTTGGTATCCGAAGTGGTTCCAGACCAAGACCTAGAGAAAGCTGCCAAAACCTACATCGATGAAATGCTAGCGACCTCACCAATGGGTCTTAGGCTCACTAAAGAGGGACTTAACATCGCTATTGATGCCTCAGGCTTAGAGGCAGCGATGGCAGTGGAAAACCGAAACCAACTGTTGTGCTCGAAGACTAAAGATGCAAAAGAAGGAATGAGGGCCTTTATCGAAAAGCGGTCGCCAAGATATGAGAATAAATAAAAAACTAGTCATTCTTAATTTAAGGGAGCAGCCGCATCAAAATATTCTCGCAGTCTCGCTGATTCATGAGCTTAGGGACAGGATATCCAGGATTGCCTTCTCGCAGAGCTCTTTGGGCGATAAGAGGAATATCCTCCTTTTTGAGTTCGTCTACTTTTGAGGGGATGCACATATCTACATTCATGACTTTTATTTTCTCGATGAAACGAAACGAGAGTTCATTCTTTGGCTCAGAACCATCTCCTAGCCCCGCTACTACAGCCAATCGAGCGAGTCTTAGTTGGCAAGCTTCTCTCGAAAATTCAAGGATATAGGGTAGAACGATCGCGTTCGCTTTGCCATGTGGGGTACCATATAAGCCGCCTAAATTATGAGCAATCGCATGAACATAACCAACCAGGGCACGAGTAAAAGCTAGACCAGCGCAATAAGATGCCAAAGCCATATTGGAGCGTCGCTGCAAATCCTTACCATCCTTAAATACGGTTTCAAGATCTTCGAAAATAATTTTAACGGCCTTCTCCGCTTGAGAATCGGTGTAAGGTGTTCCGATTTTTCCAATGTATGCTTCAACGGCATGAGTAAGTGCATCCATGCCTGTATGCGCTGTAATATGAGGAGGCAAAGAGGTCATTAGCTCGGGATCTAAGGTAGCTGAGAGTGGTACAATACGTGAACTCGCGACGCTAAATTTTTCACGATTTTCGGGATCGGTTACCACGGCGGCCAGTGTACACTCAGAACCAGTCCCTGCGGTGGTAGGAACCGCATATAAAGGAGGCAATTTTTTAGGTATTTTAAAGCCCCCTCGCATTTGCAGCGAAGACCTTTCGGGATTGCTCACCCTTGCTCCAATAAGCTTAGCGCAGTCAATCGGGGACCCTCCTCCAAATGCGATAATCCCTTCACAGCGAGAACGCGAATATATCTCTAAGCCATCTTCAATGTTTTGAATAGTTGGATTCGCCTGCACACTGTCGAATACCGTAACAAAAATACCCATGTTCTCGAGTGCACCAATAAGGCCTGACGTTAAACCGAGACCCGAGATCCCTTTGTCGGTGACTATTAAAATCCGGCGAACGTTTGATTTTTTTAGCTGTGCCGGCAACTTCTTAATGCTGCCAACGCCCGTCAACAATTCGGGCTCGGGCACTTTAATTCTTTTGATCACGACGCCCATTATTAGATGGGCTAGACGATAAAGAAATTTTTTTAACCACCAATTCAAAAATCTGCTCCAATTTGCGCTACGAATCCTTGCCACAGAGATCGATGAAAGAACACCAATGGGTATAGGTATAGCTTACTCCTGGATCGGTTTCACTCCAAAACTTAAAATCATTTGATGCACTTCTTCTGAGACAGCTTCAAGCGTAACCATGTCTGTTCCTCGCATGACTAAATTTGTGCCGTATCCATCCTTGTTGTAAAAAGGGTAACTTCCCAGATCAATGTCAGGGTGTTTTTCCTGGATCATTCCAAGCTTTTTACCTATCTGGCCTTCACTCAGATAAGCGCCCAATGTCAGTGAACGGGTTGGATCGCCCCCTCCCAATCTTTCTTTTGTTATGGTGCTCAGCATCGCCTGCATGACCATAGGAACTCCGGCTAGAACAAAAACATTTTCGACTTGAAACCCATGCGGTCCTCCCGTGGGATTCTCAATTAGCGTCGCGCCCTCAGGAATTCTTGCCATGCGCATCCTAGTCTCCATAACCTCTGGCGGCGCTTCTCT
>CAJYCI010000077.1 GCA_913428515.1 uncultured Gammaproteobacteria bacterium
ATTGCGTAATTCTTGAGCGTCGGATGAGAACAGGAAGACGGCAGCTGATACAGTTCAAGCGTTTCTTATAAAAGCCAATGTTACTGATTTTAAGATCTCCATCCGGTGTTTAATTTTATTTTGTATGACTTAACAGGTTTAAATTTCTTTCAGATGGCTGCTAAGTATAAAATGCGGTCCCAAATTTTTCAGAATCAATGAATCGGGATTTGTAGCGAATTTGGTGTAGTTTTCTAGAGGCGTTTTACCGTACTTATTTACCCTAGAAACATCCGCACCGTTTCTGATCAATATTTTTATAATTTCATCATTTGCTGAGGAAGCCGCATAGTGAAGAGGGGTAGATGTGGTTACCCGATTTGCAATATTAAGGTCGACACCCAATTCGCACAAGCTCTCTACCACAACTACATTACCCGATCTCACGGCATAATGAAGAGGTGTACATCCGAAATCATCGAGAGAATTTAAACTTGTACCGTCAGTCTCTATCATTTTGAGAACACTCATAACGTCAGTTCTCTCCGGAAACCAGAAATTATTGTTTTTGGTTGCATACATGTGTGCAAGATTTCGCCCGTCTGGCCTACGACTGTAGCGACTAATCCCCGGTTCGGCTTTAATAGCCTCTTCCATTGCGATCTTATCCTTGAACAAACCCAGGTTTAATATTTTCGAATTATTTGATAATTCAGATACAATGAATATACAAAAAGCTAGAGCAACTGTTCCACTTATTGCTATCGAGGTTTTACAAAATAACAAAGTTCTTAAGTAATCGTAATTAATCGATTTAGGATTGTGCTTTTTACCATTCAAAAGAACTCCTACAAGGCTCGATCGCACTAAATAGTGATATGAAATAAAGCTCAATCCAGATGAGCAAACTATATGCAGAAGGAAAACTAACGGGGCAGAATTTATTGAATCTCTGAAAACAAAGACATGCATAAAGTGCTGAATTGGAAAATGAATAATATAAACCCAGTAAGATGAGTCAGAAACATACCTCCAAACATCACCTTTCTTATTGAAAAAGCGTATGAACAATGATATAAATAAAAAAATCGTTATCCAGGATGTAAAGGATCTCAATGCAGCAAACGAATGCCAATAGAAATCAAAAACATAAAAGTTACCCGCATTGTACAAATTGTCTAATATAGGATGACTCCAACTGCCTTCATTACCAGAATGAATTTGCCACGAAAATATTGTCCAGTTTTGGCCTAAAAACTCGGGTCCCATCGTGGATTCAATCAGAGGTCTGAGCTCAAAAAGGAAGAGAAAAGCCGGCAGCAGTGGAATGAGATATATCGTGAATTTTTTCGTCGAATCTTCAAAGTACCTTGGCCTCTCAAATACAATAGATCCAAAGTAAAAAAATATACCAAAATAAAGAAGTGAAATGATTGAAAATCCCGCTCCCGGAACCTGCATGCCAGGTGGTCCGAAGAGCAAAACCAAGTAGGTAAAAAAGATCAAAACCCAAAGTCCAAAATGCGTACAAAAAAAAGAGCCTAAAACCTGACAGGTTTTTTTTGAAATGATTTTGTTGAGACCCTTTGTACGAAAAAGAGAGAATACAAGGACGTATACAGCAAGAAACTGTAGAAACCAAAAATGGTAAAACCATCCGCCTGTAGGCCAAACTCCTTTTATAAGGTAAGAGGGATTTGTCAAAAACTCTAAGTAATAAGTAAGAAAACCATCATTTTTAAAACTTAAATCGATTGTCTCAGATGCAGCAATGATGGGTGCAAGGAAGATAAGCGATAAAACCAGTGGAATTATAATTCTATACGTACGACTAACAAGATAGCTTAATAGACCGATTTTTCCAACTACCATCGCAGAAAAAAATCCCGAAATCAGGAAGAACAGCTGCATTCTGAAAGAATGAATTAACTGCATTACTGATAATAGACTATCTGAACTTTCATGTAGCCTCCATGGACCATTCGGGAGAGTAGCAGAAAAAACGCCCGCGTGAATAACGATTCCAAGCATCATTGCCACAGCTCTTAGATTATCGAGGTAGTGAATGCGGGAACTACTTCCGCCATTTGCGATTGCAGGCTTCATCTGAGATTAAATTACAAATCGAGGCTTAACGAATAATACATGTAGCCAACATCGCAGGAATCATGCCTAAAAGAGTTCTTTTACGGAAATTATTTGATAAGATATTTGTAAGCGTGATTATAAGAAGATGGCTGAGTTGATGCCCTAATTTAACCTCCCTAAATTGGTTAAAATTAATCAAAAGAGTGATTTCAAGCAAACTACCCCCTTGGTACGTAATATATCAGCTTATTATTGCTGTTTTCTATAATTTCAGTCTAAAGGTTCTGACGAGTGAACGTATTTGATGGCCTACTACGTTTTATTTTATCTTAAAACGCTAATAACGATATGTTTAAAAAACCTTATGGAACCAGCTAGTAACTACCCCCTCCTCTATCGCTTTGTCAGCGATTGGCTTCCAATATTATTGTTCTCGCTTTATATATTCCGCCATGTGCTATCTTTCGACGAAATGGTGTATCACGGTGTCGATTTCCTGGGCGAAAGCCACATCCACTGAAAGAACTAATGGAGCGAGGATAGATAACATTACTTTTATCAGATTCATTTTTGCTATTCAGTTTAGAATTTATCTTTGTGGTCGAGATTACGAGAACTGTGCCGCTTGAATAGTTAGTCTGGGCCTTTAGAAAGGACCCATACAATGAAAGGCAAAAGATACACAACCGAACAGAAAATCCGCGTTCTGAAGAAAGCGGAGAGAAGCGAGAAGACGATTCTGAACGTTTGCAGCGTGCAGCAGATCAGCGAGCAAAACTTCCACTGCTGGAAGAAGGAGTTCGGCATGATGGAGGTCGATCAGGCCAAACAGCTCAAAGAGTTTCAGAAGGAGAACGCTAGGCTCAAGCGAATGCTTGCGGACAAGATACTGGGCAAAGAGTTTTTAAAGGAGACTCTGTAAAAAAGGTTTGAGCCCCTGGTAGAAGCGGCAGATCGCCGAAAAGCTTGTATCTCGAAGACGAAGTCTGCCGATCGCCAAGTCTCGAACCAATCTCCTGAAATGGGATACCCGAAGATCGCTCGTCTACTGAAGCGGGAGGGCTGGTTGTTCGGGGCCGGAAACGTTCAGCGGCCGCGTCGCGTCCTCGGCCTAGCAGTTCCGGCAAAGAAGCCCAAACGAAGAGCTAGAGGCCGATCCACCGGAATTTTAACCAAGGTGACGCATCTCAACCACGTCTGGACTTGGGACTTCGCTCAAGACACTACTATAGGTGGCGGAACGCTTCGCATGCTCAACGTACTGGACGAATACGCTCGGGAATGCCTATCCGTCCACGTGGATCGAGCGACATGGAGCACCTGATCACTTCCGCAGCGACAACGGTTCGGAGTTCATCGAGAGCGGGCTGCGCAGCTGGCTTGCCGAGAGGTGGGGATTTTGTAGTGGGCTGAGAATGTGAACGCGATTCCTTTTCCAGAGGACCGCTAGGGTTTAACTCGATCTCGATTAGGCCTATTCACGGTAGGCTCTTTGGTTGGCTACGTCTTCTCCGCTCCAAACGCTTTGTTGAAACCACTTTGCACTCGGAGCTGTCCAGAAAGGGTGGTCGGCCGGCATGCCAAGGTGAGCGAGGCCAAGGGTGCAGTTATAAAGTGCTCCGGTATTAATGTAGCTATCACGAGCCGATGGTTGGTGTCCAACATAGCCGGGTTGCAGCCAGCCTTTTTCGTCAAACATCCCAGGTGCCTCAACCATGCGTTTGATCACCGTGGTCATGGCCGCACGGGTTGCGCCAGGATCAAGAAGCTCTGGCCAATCCACTCGCGCTCCGACGTACCCCAGGTGTTGCAATGAAGCAAAACGGTAAACAGAGGAACGACCGATTACTGGAAAGG
>CAJYCI010000078.1 GCA_913428515.1 uncultured Gammaproteobacteria bacterium
TAGTTAGAAAGTATTGCGACCTAAGTGGTCCAACATTTGAGTGGCTCATGAATCTTGGAGTTGAGTTTCTTCCAGAGGGTGTTTATCCCTCTGGTGTAAGTGCTATTCCTCGGGGCCATCAGCCGACAGGAGGAGGCCAAGAAGTTATAAACATTCTTGAAGGCCATCGAAGCCATAAAAAGATTGATATTGTTTTAGATGCTAGGGTCACTGAATTGATAGTAGATTCCGAAAATCGGATACAAGGGGTATCAATTGGCAAAGATAAGGCCTTTTGTGGCGCTGTAGTCATTGCTACTGGTGGCTTCGGAGCAAACAAAAAACTGTTGCAATCTCATTATCCAAAGTCCCAGGCAGCAGGGGATTGGAGCTGGTACATTGGTGCAAAGGGTGCTCGTGGGGATGGCTTGTCACTAGGCGAGGCAGTAGGAGGATCAATAGATGGCCGCGACAGAGGATTACTACTCGTGACCCCCGGGTTTAGCCAAGACCTAGAAGTTTTATTCCCCTCATGGTTAATTTTAGTGAATAAAGGAGGAAGGAGATTTGCTAGTGAGTCCTCTCCTTACACTGTCTTGGGCGGGATTATCGAATCGCAGGGCGGAAGTGCCTATGCCATTTTTGACGAAACAGCTAGGATAAACGCTAAACCTAATAGCTCCTCTCAAGCTTATTGGGTTTCAGATGTTCTAGAGAAAAAAGCCGAGGAGGGTTTTATAAAAAGAGCAAACAGTATAGAGGCGCTCGCAAAAGATGTGGGAATAGAGCCCAAAGCGCTAAAGGGGACAATTGAGAATTACAATAAGGATGCGGATCTTGGCAAAGACTCACATTTTTTTAAAGAAGGAGATTTGACCAAAATAGTAAATCCACCATTTTACGGAGCAGAGGTGAAACCAGCTATTATCTGTTGGACCGGAGCAGGGCTAAGGATTGACGAAAAGGCAAATGTAATCGATCAAGCTGAAAAGCCAATCCCTGGATTATTCGCTGCCGGAGAAACGGTAGGTAACCTGCATGGTGATCGATATGTGGGTGGGGGTGGATCTTTTGGTCCTGCCGTTGTCTTCGGAAAAATAGCTGGTGAGGAATCTGCATCCTTTGCTGCCTCAAGAAATGATTAATTACCGCAATAGAAACACCTGCTCTACGTAATCGGCGATTTTGACCTAATCAAGATCCTAATTTAAAAAAGTCCGCTAGGTGGAATTAAACCTTTAAACCTTTTTGGTTAGGTGGTGATAAATTTAAATGATTAATCGGAACTTTTCGAGATTTTGTCAGTCCAAAATATAACGTTCAATTTTCTAGGAGTCGATGTGTTATTAGAAGCTTTCGATGAAACGAAAAGATCTTCTGTTCTTAGGATTGAAAGGTCCTTTCGAGCAAGAAGACGAAGAAGAGCCATGCGAGCAGTAAAAAGCGAGGTTACGGAAAGACGCTTTTCTAACATGAGGCATTTGCGCCAAAAATATAAGAAGATAAGGGCAAGACATCACGATTAAATATAGTTGCGGATTATATCTTGGCGAAAGATAAGTTTTAATTGCTCGCTGGCTCTAGCCGATCTTTTTTAATCTGTGATAGGCTTCGACTGACAAATTATTAGGTTCGGCACCTTATATGAGCTACGTCAGGCTTTTTCATGCAATCGATAAATCTTTATCTGACCTGAGAGAAGTGCAGTCAAGTCTTCAGAAGATAAAAGGACTCGAACATGAGTTAGAAACCCTTACAAAAGCGATTGACCGTATTGATGGAAAGATAAACGAAATTAACTCAAAAAAGTATTACCAAGATAAAAAAGCGTTTATCGGACTTGATGAGCCGATCTTGTGGAGCAAACTAGATGACTAATATCAGGCTAGAGATTTTTGATGAATTTTCGCTCAAGTGTCCTTTGGGTCAATGAAAAAATCGTTTTCTTCTGATTCGAGAAGTGAGTCGGAGCTCCAAGGAAAAAGTTCATAATCCGATTGATAGAAATCTACAAACGAATATTTGATTACATCAAAATATGGAGAGAAATCGAAGTCGCTTGGAGTGCAGAGCTTTGGATTACGGCGAAATAGTTGCGGCATCCCAACTTCAGACTGTTTTACTAGTGGTAAGATTGGATAGCCAGCTGAAGCGAAAGACTCAGCTATCATTGTAGAGCATACGGTTTTAGTAGAGCGGCTACTATTTTTTTTAAAAAGGCTAGAAGCCCACTTCCTTGGCATTACGTACCAAGGCAAAAGAAATCGTGCCAAATCAAAAATCTGCCGAAGATTGTAATCTTTCCCAATCTGCTTTGCTGCATGATGAATTACTCTGGGCGCATCTTTGAAGGATAATTTTGAGGGCCGACATATTCGCATGTGTTCGTCCCGATAAGTATCAAGGCTTCTTATAATGGTGCCTTCCCCTATGATGCTCTCGATAATGAGTTGGTCCTCAGGTTTTCCTATATATTTATCGGAGATTATTTTACGAATCGTGTGGTCTTTTATATCGTATGTTCTTCCGATATAAAGACAGGCATGAGTCCATGCGCTATTTGTTAGAAACCTTATCCCCTCACTAATCCGTGTTCTACCTTCGACCAAAATTACATCACAAGGCTTGACCTCATGGGTCATGCTATCAAAGTCCGAGAAAATCTGTCTTTGTCGGTGGCCACTAACTTTCAGTCTTTTGCTCATTTTTTAATGGCTCGGTGAACGAATGTCTGATCGAGAATATAAGCCAAGAGAACTGCTAGCGTCCCCTTTTGCATCGCCATCTTCCTTCGCGGCAAGTTTATTCAAGTCTAAGTTATTCATTTCAAACCTCTTCTCTTTAATCTAAGCCACTTTAAAAAAATCTTTTAGGGAAACTTTGAGTGTTCATCAACAAAAAATGGATGGTCTTATTTAGATGACTCTTTCGTTTCCTCCATCGATCGGTATTTGAGAGCCGGTCGTTTTTGAAAAACCTTTGTCACAAACCGTTATTACTAGATTAGCAACGTCGTGAGACGTGATAGTGGTTCTTAGAATATTGTTCCGCTTGTATTCATCAATAGTTAATCCATAGTTCTTTGCACGGCTTTCTAACACCTCTTCAGACCATATTCCGGTATCGAAAACGGCGTTTGGGTGAAGCATGTTTACTCTTATACCTTGGCTTCCTAATTCCATCGCAGCGACTCTTCCCATCTGTGTTAGTGCGGATTTAGCCGCAGAGTATGCTCCTGCGCCGGGTCCAGGCGCTGGAACATTTTTTGATGTCATAAGCACGATTGAAGGGTCGCAGCCTAGTTTTAAAAAAGGGGTGCATGCCCTCATTATGTTGACGTGGGCGCTGAAGTTTATCTCCATCGTCTTCTGAAGCAAATCACTATCTAAATTTTCTAATGTAGCGCTTTTAGGGAAAGAACCAGCGTTACTTACTAGTATATCGATACCTCCGAAGGCTGCTACGCCAGCGTTAATTGCATTCTGAATCGAGTCGTTGTCCGTAATATCGCAGATCAAGCCGAGAATCCCGGGCTGCTTAAAATTGTCTTCGATGATCGGGTTTATATCTAGTGCAATAACCGCCGCTCCTTTTAAAGAAAAAGCTTCTGCGCATGCCTTTCCAATCCCTGAGGCAGCACCAGTTACTAAGACTATCTTTCCGTCGTAATCCGACTTTGCTGGCGCTAACTTAAGTTTCGCTTGCTCAAGTTCCCAGTATTCAAGCTCGAATATTTCTTCTTCAGATAACAC
>CAJYCI010000079.1 GCA_913428515.1 uncultured Gammaproteobacteria bacterium
CTAGCCATTAAAGCGAAAACAATAGCTGCACAGATTAAACCGAGCACACCGAATAATGGCGGAAGATCATTAATCATTTCCATAT
The DNA here is from genome assembly GCA_913428515.1 of uncultured Gammaproteobacteria bacterium. Classification (GTDB taxonomy): domain Bacteria; phylum Pseudomonadota; class Gammaproteobacteria; order Pseudomonadales; family Azotimanducaceae; genus UBA9659. Next base: position 86 of record CAJYCI010000079.1, read on the forward strand.
ATTTCCCTAATCGTCATAAGCGACTTAGTTAAAAATTGAATTGTTTAAAGTTGTAAAAAATTAGAGCGCTATGGTAACTAAATGCCATCGAAGTTTGAATAAAAATTTTTTTAGCCATCCTCAAGAAGCCGACGCAGATCGATTATTGCCGCGTTTGCCCTAGAAATATGTGAGCCCATCACCAGCGAATGGTTAGCTAAAAAACCTAGCCCACTACCATTCAGTATCATCGGACTCCAAACCGTATCTTGCGTCGGTTCAAGTTCTCTGATTATCTGTTGCAAGCTAACAAGTGCGTTTTTTTTCTCTAAGACTTCTGAGAAATCAATCTCAATGGCCTTTAGTAAGTGGATTAAAGCCCAGGTTGTTCCTCTGGCTTCGTAAAAGATATCGTCAATCTTCAGCCAAGGCGTCTTTAAGGTTCTTTCGACAGTTGCTTGAGTTGATTGCCGGGCAGCAGAATCCCCAGCTAGAGCGACATCAAGTTGCCGTTTTCCAACGCTGGCAGAGAGTCTCTGAGAGAGGCTACCCAAACGTGTCTCTACTTCAGATAACCAAACAGTCAGGTTATCTGCCCGAGCATAAAATTGTGCATTTTGATCTTCAAGGTCTTTAAGTCGATTCATATATTCCAGGAGTTCTTTTACACCCTTTTTATACTCGCCTTCTGTAGAGGGAAGAATCCATGAATTATTGTCGAAATAAAACAAGCCCTCGGCGTTTACTAGGTTTAAGTCTTCGGTAGATTGAGATTGAGATCTGCTCATGTTGTTTCGAAGAGTCCTTACCATGTCTCTCAATTGGACCAGCGCGCCTAACTCCCAGTTGGGCAAATTATCCATCAATACGCCCGGCGGGAATGCATCGTTATAGAGATAACCACCTGGTTTTGAAAGCACGGTCTCTGCGATATCAATTGCCGAAGAAACGGTTTCGAGGCCTACTATCTCAAGTGGAGAAGTTACTGGTTCGCCTTGCTTTATCGGCAAGTCAGGTTCTAACCCCCAATAAAGTCCTAGAGCAGAATAGATTAAGACCAGCAAAAAGGCTGTTGCTTTGATTTTTCCAGCCCAAGTTACTTTGAAGTTAAGAAAACGTCTTATCTTTTGTTTCATTGGTTTTTAATCTTTCCTATCCGATACCCTGGGTCTTAAAACCCAAAATACAATTTATTGGAATATTAATACGGTCGAGGATCGTCCAGTTCTAAAACTTGCTTTAATTCTGTCAGAGGTAATCTCATTTATCTTTTGATATATCCATCGTCCATCGGCATCGTTTGGTGATTCGATAATAACGTAAGAGTCTGGCCCAGATAGGTAATTGGCTATAGCTTCGAAATTTATTTGAGATACAGCCCGATCCGTTATTTTTTCCTTAGTTAATGAAAACCGTTTCGTTTTCTGCTGACTACGTTTGACCAACATTTTTCTTACCGAAACGATGTTGAGGTTGTTAGAGTCTAAAAACTCGGCTTTTCCTAAATACTCTTTAGCTTTTTTAAAATCTAAAGACTCTATAGATCTTATCGCCCAGGAGAGATAGATTTCAGAGAGATTTGATATGCCCTCGATTGCTCCTTGGTGGTTGGCATTGATCGCAAGTATTCTTTTATAAAAGAGGAAAGCACTATTATTTTCTGGGGTCGTTAGACGTTTATCCTTTATTGCCTTAATAGCTAGTGATTCTAAATATTCAATCTCTAGATTATTGTCTGATAAGATATGCGGGTTTTCCTTGGAACTGCATGATGACAGTAGAAAAAACATAGCTAGCAAGAGAATAAAAATAGGACGCAAATTGAACCCTGATATTTTTTACGAATACTCAAAATTTATATTATCTTTGGTGAAATCGAAATGAAATATGTTTCTTCAATGCTTGGTCTTTTTTTTGTTTCAATAGTTTTCGCGACAGTCGTACCCCAAAAAAAAGATAAGGAGCTCCTACCTGAACTAACAATTTTGTTTAACAATGACGATCAAGTTGTTCTGCCCCCCGATTTAGCTTTTGGCTTTGAACACGAGTTTTATGCGGAGCTTTTACTTTTGTCTTGGAATATTCAGCCCGGATACTTCATTTACCGAAACAAGGTTGCGGTCCTTTGTGATCAAAATGAGGTTAAACTAAATCTCCCAATTGGAAAGCCTTGGCAGGACGAAGTATTTGGCGATGTCTCGATACTTGAAGGAGAGATCGAGGTTCAGATAGATGCAACTAGAGAAAGGTCGGATTGCAGTATCTCGTATCAGGGCTGCTCATTAATGGGCTACTGTTATCCCCCTCAAAAGATGGCTTTATGATTAGTAAGAATAAAAGAATAGGATAGAAAATGTCTGAAATTTTGTTGTTGAATGGACCGAATCTAAATATGTTGGGTTCGAGAGAACCGGAGTTGTATGGATCCCTTACGCTGGAAAAAGTTGTCTCTGGCGTTACAGAGAGGGTAGAAGCCTCAGGATACGCGGTTGAATCTTACCAAAGTAATGCCGAGCACCTGCTAATTGAGAGGGTGCAGACAGCAAAAGAAGTAGCAAGATTCATTATTATAAATCCAGGAGCATTAACACACACAAGCATTGGGCTTAGAGACGCTCTCTTGTCGGTTAAAATTCCTTTTATTGAGGTACACATTACGAACATATTTGCTCGAGAAGAGTTTCGTCAGCGCTCGTTTTTATCTGATATCGCTCAAGGTTGTATCTCCGGACTTGGAGTCTCCAGTTATATTTTTGCGGCAGATTATGCCGTTGATTGGCTGTCGAAGAGTTCGGTTTAAGGTTCCCAAATAACCCGAATTCATCATAATGTCATGACAAATTACCGAGCGCATGTCTGAGTCCTGGTTTAATGTAAGGGTTTCTGTTCCTCCTCGAGCGAGCGAAGAGCTAGAGCGATGGTTTTTCGATCGAGGAGCCATCGCTGTCACTCAACAAACGCCGGAAAAACTTCACGTGTTTGAATTCGAAAACCCCAAGTATATTGATGGGCAGCTAATTTCCGTCGTTGGTCTTTTTGAAGGGCACACAAATATGGATCAAATTGTTGTGGATCTAAGTGCAAGTGGCTTTGATTTGGTGCAAATCGCGTCAGTTTTTGATGAAAATTGGGAGAGGGCATGGCTCAGCCGGTTTAAACCTGCATGTTTTGGAAATCGTTTATGGGTAGTCCCATCTGAAACTGAATTTGATCACTTAAATAAAGATGTAATACGAATAGACCCTGGCCTAGCGTTTGGCACGGGAGATCATGCGACAACAAGACTCTGCCTTGAGCAGTTAGATGGTATCTCAGTTGTCGGGAAGAGAGTTTTGGATTTTGGCTGTGGTTCTGGGGTTTTGGGAATCGGAGCCGCAATAAAAGGAGCGAGGGACGTTTTCTGTTTCGACATTGATCCCCAGGCTTTAAACGCGTCGAAAAAAAACGCGTCTCTTAACAAAGTTCGTATACGAGTTTCTCTCCCAA
>CAJYCI010000080.1 GCA_913428515.1 uncultured Gammaproteobacteria bacterium
GGAGAATGTTAGAACAAATAGATCTTCTGGGTGGAGACATAAGTAATTTGCAAGCGTTTAACGATGCGCTCTCTTCTAAGGGGAATTTGAAAGAATTCAAAAGCTACCTGCCGAAGAGTGAGGAGCTGGAAGGGAATATTTCGGTCTCAACAGATACCATGAGTAATCTCCGCGACCAGATAAAACTTACGGCTGCAGCTTTTCAATCGGGCCTTACCTCGGCAGCAGATTTATATATTGGAGGATTTGATACGCATACCACACATGATACGTTGCACGAACCTCTCCTGGCATTCACTACCGACGCGATTCAGCTCTTTTGGGAAATCGCTGAAGAAAAAGGAATCGCAGACAGGATTACTCTCGTTATCGGCTCTGACTTTGGTCGAACACCGCACTACAACAGCACCAACGGAAAGGATCACTGGCCTATAGGTTCTGTCGTCTTAATGGAGAAAAATGCACCTTGGACGAACAAAATAATAGGAAATACAGACGAAGGACACAATGCTCAGAAAATAAATCCAGACACGCTGGAAATTGATGAAAAAAATGGCACGGTTATCTATCCAAAGCATGTCCATAAAGCCGTGCGAAGGTATTTAGGAATAGAAAACTCGTCTGTGGAAGAGAATCTGGAATTTACTAACACTGAGGACTTTAACTTTTTCGTATAGGGTAGTTAAGGTTTTCTTGAATCACTCAGTAAATCAAGAAACAGAATAATAATGGAAAATAAAAAATTTCCTTTTAAAGAAGCAAAAGAAATCGATTTCATGGACGCAATAGTCCAAGAGAACTGGTTCGAAGCTTACGATCTGATTCGAGAAGAAAGTCCAGCGTATTTTATGCCTCAGATTGGAATGTATGTCCTCACTCGTTATGCAGATATAGAGCATGTCTTAAGAGATCCTGAACAGTTCACTTCCTCGAGAGATACTGAACCCCTTATCAAGTTCAAGGAGTCGCTTTCGCTTTATGAAGAAAAAGGCTGGCCAAGGATTCAACCACTGTCACTTAACGTACCCAAACATTCACATTTTCGAAAACTCGTTGACCCAGCGCTCGCCGCAGGCGCAATTAAAAAGAAGAAAACTTTTATTGTGAATGTAATCAACGAGCTGATAGACACGTGGATAGATGAGGGACAGATTGCGTTTATGGAAAGATTCGCGGAGCCACTCCCAATGATTGTTATTGCAGAATTGCTTGGTCTGCCCCGAATGGATCTCCCGTTGCTTAAAGTTTGGTCCAGCGCTTGGGTCCTCCCACACTCGAAGGGATTAACAGTCGAGCAGGAGACAGAGGCTGTAAAAAAACACATTGAGTTGCAGCATTATATTTTTGATTCAATGAAGCAGAAACGAAAAAACCCGAAGGACGATATTATTTCTCACCTAATCCAAACAGAGGTTTTTGATGTAGACATAAATGCGAAGAGACCTTTGACTGATGAAGAGGTAATCGGATCGGTAGACCATCTACTGATCGGAGGAAATGAAACAACGACCTTTGCCATTTCAAATGGTTTGTGGCTACTTTTCAAAAATGCTGAGGTCTACAAAAATATCGAAGCAAACCCAGCCTTGATAAAAAACTTTGTAGAGGAGACCCTTCGAATTGAGTCGCCAACTCAGGGTCTCTTCAGATCCGCAAAATATGACTGTGAGATTGGTGGAGTAGAGATTCCTGCAGGATCTACGCTGAGCATTCGTTACGGGGCGGGAAACAGGGATCCTAGAAGGTATCGTTGCCCTATGGAACCAGATCTTAACCGAAAGAATGCTGGTCGCCACCTAGCATTCGGTATCGGAGAACATGTTTGCCCAGGAGCCACATTAAGCCGTTATGAACAGCGCTGGGCTTGGGAAATACTTCTATCAAGATTAAAAAACTTACGTCCTACGCCAGGAAAAAATGATTTCACTCATATGAAAGGTATTTGGTTGAGAGCCCTAAATGAAATCTATCTTAGTTTCGATTAGGGTTATTGGCTCATATGCCAGCCACCATTTGGCGAAAGGGTTTGACCGGTTACGAATTTAGCCTCGTCTGAACCTAAATAAACCGCGGCCCAGGCGATGTCATCAGGGTCTCCCAGTCGACCTTGGGGTGTCTGCGCGACAAGCAACGGAAACATCTCAGCCATTGGGCTTGTCATGTCAGTAAGAATGTAACCTGGGGCTATAGCATTGACTCTTACCTTAAATGGTGCCAATTCACGGGCTAGAGATCGTGTTAGTCCCAAGATACCGGCCTTGGCAGCGCAATAGGCAGCGGAGCCTGAACCACCAGAGGTGCCCATGATGCTACCCATATTAATGATTGCGCGTCCGATTTCGCTAAGGCTATTACTTTTTCTGAAATTTCTTACAAAAGCTCGACTACAAAAAAAAGTGCCGTCAAGATGTACCGCCAACATTTTGGACCAAGCCGAATCCGTGACTTCTAAGATAGGAGGGTCTATCTCAGGAATTTCGCCCTTCGCGGAGGCCTCGGCAACTTTCAGCGATTTCCTTACTCTCTCTTGCGCTTGATTATCTCCCTCTAAACCACTTATTCCCGCATTATTTACAAGAATATCTATTTCCAAACCTTTTGAGGCAATCTCTAGAAACATTCGGTCTACTTCTGATGAATTGCTAACATCGCATGAAAAAGCATCACCGTTGTATTTTTTAGCAGTTTCTTGCGCGGCCGTCAGGTTTATGTCGTTGACAATAACGTGCGCTCCCTCTTCAGCGAATCGACGCACGATCTGAGCTCCTAGCCCTCGAGCTGCTCCTGTTACCAGGGCCGTTCTTCCAAGAAGTCTATCCACTTGTTTTCCCTCATTTGAGATTTCGTGTGGAATTAAGAATAGGTCTATAGTGCCTGAGATACAAATTGAAAGTCGATTGCCAAGCGGGTTTGAGTTTTTTTCACCTTGCCGACGGAACTGCGAATAAATTTTATCGCTTTACACAAACTAGGGCCGCAATCATTTCGCTTCTTTTATTCAAAAAACACTAGAATTTTTTTAACTATTTCAAAGGACGAATCTTAGATCTCAGGCAGTTCATCAAACGATAGAAGATGCGGAAGCGGTACCAAACCATTTGGGTTACCAGAAAACTCTGTTGGCTTGGCATCTTCTGATTCTGTTTGAGACAAATTGATCAAATTATTTTGAGCAATATTCGACTCTTGCTCTGGCAAGAAATTGTCAAGTTGGATCTCGTCGCTATCTAGCAGATCGAGTGCGTTCATCGCCTCGAGCTCGCGAGTGTTTTGAAAGTGCTCAGAGTTCACGTTATCGAAATTCAAAACTAAACCATTATAGAGTAGATTCAGATCAGTGACTTTTGTCCACACATCTAAAACTGAGTCAGTGGAAGCAACAGGCTGCCCCAAACTAGCCTGAGAAGATTCACTCATCTGCGATACTTGGACAAGGTCGCCCTGAGTTGCCGAGGGCGATCCGTCCAGCGGTGGAGGCTGCGTCGGCGATCCGTCCGGCGGTG
>CAJYCI010000081.1 GCA_913428515.1 uncultured Gammaproteobacteria bacterium
CGAGTGCTGCGTAGCTCCCGTAAAGCAAGCCTGCCTCTTTATCACCGAACAGGAAATGCTTCGTAAGATAAAGGATAAGGAGCGCACGCATACCGTAATAACTGAATCGCTCCCACATTTCCGTAAGAAAGAGAACGAACAGCCCTTTGGGATGCCCTAAAAAATCTTGAGGCGATTGATAAGTGTGCGCCATTTTTCAGTTCAACCCATTCTCCATTCGCCGAGAAAATCCATCTTGCCGAGTGCTACACCACGCATTCTAAAAAAAGCATAGGTAGTCGTCGCGTGGAAATAGAAGTTCGGTATAGAGAAACTATTTACAAAATTTTCGATTTGAAACGGGATTTCATTTTTACCCATTTTGAATATGACTTGTTTGCCTGCCCACGAGTCCACCTGCTCTTTAGAACAGCTCTCGACTTCAGCAATAGCTTTTTCTATTAAAGCCTTCAAACCCTCGTAATCAGGATCTCCGTAGACTGGGCCGTCGCGAGTAATTGGTGGAGAGAATTGTCCCGCTTCGTATCCTTTTAAGGCGCCCATAGAATGATGCGCAACTGACACAACTTGAAATTGGAAAGGAGCCATGTCGTCTGCAAGCTTTGAATATAACAGTTCTTTAAGGTCTAGATTGTTTTCGGAAAAAAAAGACTCCCCCTTTTTCAGAACTTCTGAGGTAGCTCTTAGGATCTGCAAATAATTAGGTACAGTTGCGTTATACAGCGAAAAGCTCATCACTTACTCCAAGTTTTCAAGAACCATGTATTGTTTACTATGGAGATTGGGAACACCATCTTATCTTGAATTTATTTTTCCCAAATTTTGTGCACCAAAATAATACAGGATGAAGGTGCTGACTGAAGGCCGGATGCTTTGTATATATTGACAAGCCCTCGCGACTAATTAGTATAGAACCGAGATTTTTTCTAGAGGATTATAATGAAGGGTTCAAAAAGACGAATGCAACCAATAGTCGCAGCAAAAGCGTTAAAAAGACTTATTGCTAATCCGGACAACACAGAAGAAGTCTTTGCGATTATTAGGGCGATGTCAGGGGACTCTCTCTTTAGAGCCTTCGAGCGTTTTCGATCAACGGAAACGGGGAAAAAAATCATAGAAGAAAAAAAAGAACTCTTAGAAACCTTGCAAGACAGAGAAAAACTGGCCCAGAATGCGCCCGGTAGTTTTGGTCGTTCTTATCTCTCATTCGTCCAATCAGAAAAAATAACCGCGGACGGTTTGGTGGAAGCTAGCGAAGAGAACGTCCCTCCGGAATTAGAGAACCAATCTCAGGAGCTCATAGCGTTTGGAAAAAGGATGAGAGATCAGCACGATCTTTGGCACGTATTGACTGGCTATGGCCGAGATACTTTTGGGGAGGTCTGCCTTCTTGCATTCACCTATGCTCAAACTAAAAACCGGGGATTGGGATTCATAGCGATCGTTGGAGCTTTCAGACATTATAGAGAGTTAGGATCTGGGGTATTTAAAGCATTCTTTGGCGCATACATGGCTGGCAAACAAGCCGCTTGGTTGCCTCAGCAGGATTGGGAAACAATGTTAGACCAGCCAATAGGCGATGTGAGGCAGCAACTTAATATTCCGGAGCCTAAAATTTATCAGAGAATTTTGGGGAACTATGCTTTGGCAAGCACCTGAAGACTAGGCATTAACCTCAGAAACGATATGTTCTAGATGCTCTTGGTCCTTTGAGAAAAGGCGAATTCCCTCCCCTAACTTTTCGTGTGCCATAGCATCTGAATTCAGCCCCAGCCTAAAAGAAGCCTCAGTTTGTTTTATCAGATCCGAGTCGGATGACTTTGTCGGGCAGAGCTTGCGTTCTAAATTCTCCTTGTCTGACGAGAGTTCGTCGAGAAGACTTGGGCTTATTGTCAATCTGTCACACCCAGCAAGCTCTTCGATTTGACCAATGTTTCTAAAGCTTGCTCCCATGACCACGGTTCTGTACCCATGGTCTTTGTAGTAACCGTATATTTTCTTGACTGAAGCAACGCCTGGATCATTCTCTGCCACAAACTCTCTACCTGTATTATTTTTGTGCCAATCTAGAATTCTTCCAACAAAAGGAGATATCAAAAAAACTCCTGCGTCAGCGCAAGCGATCGCCTGATCAAATCCGAAAAGTAGCGTTAGATTACAGTTAATGCCATCTTTTTCGAGTTTCTCTGCAGCTCGGATTCCTTCCCAAGTACTAGCAATTTTGATTAGCACCCGCTTAGGTGGAATTCCATTTTGTTCGTAAAGATCAATAAGTTGTTTGGCTTTCTCTATCGTCGCCTTCTCATCAAAAGACAACCTAGCATCTACCTCCGATGAGACTCGGCCTGGAATAATCCTTAAAATCTCGGTCCCAATATCAACCGCTAACTTGTCGCAGCTATTGGAAACAATCTCCTGATTTCCGCCACCTTTGCGAGCAGCCCAGTCCCTGGAAGATAAAACTAAAGGACTATAATCGGGCAAATCAACCGCCTTTAGCAGAAGGGAGGGATTGGTCGTGGCATCAACTGGCTTGTACTGTTTAATTGCTGAAAGATCACCGGTATCGGCGACCACGTCTGTCATTTGTCTTAGTTGTTCTAACTTATTCAAGAAAGCACCTCAGTTATCTGCGACTCAAATTGCTCTAACATCACTGGCGGATGAGGACCAAAACTCTGTTGCTTGGGTCTCTGCAATAGGTCTCTAGAACCATAAACTTTTCCTCGTCCGTGTTAGTCTATAAACCCACGCAATCACACAGTATATTATCATCCATCGACAAATTCTGGAGTTTTAAGTATGAAAAATTTATTGGGCAAGGTCGCTTTAGTAACTGGCGCTTCTAGGCACAGGGGGCTTGGCAGAGCAATAGCCCTTCGTCTGGCTGAAGACGGAGCCAGCCTAGTAGTTACTGGACGATCCCGAGCAGAGGAAGAAAGGCCAATCAATGAGAAAGAGATGAATTGGGTGGGCGTAAAATCGCTCGCTAATGAGATAAAAGAAAACGGAGGCAATGCAGTTGCGGTTGAAGGAGATATCACTCAAGAATCAGATGTTGAAAGAATAGTAAAAAGTGCCAGCGAATCTTTTAGCAAGCTCGATATCATAGTCAATAATGCAGGGGTTCCAAGTGGGGCGGGAGCGGCCCCAATCCTAGATATGGACAACGAGCTGTGGTACTCAACCGTCGACTCGAATCTAAATAGCGTCTATTTGGTTACTAAACATGGAGGGAAACTGATTAGATCCGCCGGAAACGGTGGTTCAATCATTAATATTTCTTCAACTGCAGGACGCAGAGGGATACCAGATTATGGTGCTTATTGTGCAACAAAATTTGCTA
>CAJYCI010000082.1 GCA_913428515.1 uncultured Gammaproteobacteria bacterium
TCCGATGGTTTAGCGATGAGTTCAAGAAACAAGAATTTGACTCCAAGTCAAAGACGAAAAGCGCCGAAGTTTTTTGAGCTCCTCTCGAAGAGAGGAAACGACAGCGAGATATCTGACGAACTTGCAAGGTGTGGTTTTGGAGTTGACTATGTTATCAGTAGAAAAGATAGACGTTATGGGGCAGTTACACTTAGTTCAAATGGAAATAAAGTTCGTTTGATAGATAATGTTGTCTTGAGGTAGCTATGCTGTTGTGTCTCGATATTGGAAATAGCCAGATTTTTGGTGGTCTATTTGTTGAAAAAGACTTAAAGATTCAATTTAGAAAAACATCCCAAATTCAATCATCATCTGATGAGCTAGGGGTTTTCTTCAGATCCGTGCTGAGAGAGAATCAAGTGGGGCCAGATGAAATTGACGAAGTTGTGGTTTGCTGTGTAGTGCCTGAACTTCTTTATTCGGTTCGGGCTTGTTGCCAAAAATATTTTGGCGTTGACCCCCTTATTTTGCGACCGGGGGTCAAGACGGGCCTTAAGATACTTTATAAAGACCCGAAGGAAGTAGGCGCCGATCGGATCGCAGATGCAGTTGGAGCGATATCAAAATTTCCAGGGACTAACCTAATAATAGCCGACTTCGGCACGGCTACTACAATTTGCGCGATCAATAAAAAAAAGGAGTTTTTGGGAGGGAGTATTCTTCCAGGGGTCCGTTTGGCGATGGAGGCCCTCGAAAATAGGACTGCTCAGCTTCCATCAGTAGAAATAAAGGCAATAAAAAATGTGGTTGGAAAAAGCACGGTAGAGAGTATTCAGTCAGGTTTATATTGGTCAAATGTAGGAATGATTAAAGAGTTTGTAAAACGAATAACTGAAGAGCAATTTAATAATGAGAGGCCGTTAGTTATAGGGACAGGAGGATTTGCCAACTTATTTAGTCGAGAGCGAATTTTCGATGAGGTTGTATCAGATTTGATTCTGATTGGACTCAAAGAAATAAACTCCTACAATAAATAGATCGGAGTGTTCGTCTTCCCTTTATTCTCTTAAGATTCTTTATGCTATGGGCAAAAACTTTTTCGGAAGGGGCTAACTTTAATTGCTTTACAAAAATCTAAATATCTGGGACGGAGTTGGTGAGGATGTTTGTTTTGGAGACATTTTTGTTGATGAAAACATATTTGGAATAGGTCAAAGTAAACAAAGCGCAAGTAAAGATTTTTCAGGTTGTTTTGCGATTCCGGGTTTAATTGACTCTCATATCCACCTTTGTCTCGACCCTTATGAAAGAGATCCGCTGAAACAAGAACTCGATGAAGAGAAATTAAAAGTGGCTATGATTTCAAGAGCTGAACTTATTGTTAAAGCGGGAATAACAACTGCACGAGACTTGGGCGGTGGAAAACATCTCGAATTACTGGTTCGAGACTTGATAGAGAAAAAAAAAATAACGGGGCCGCGTTTGATTTGTGCAGGACAACCGATTACCTCTAGGGGTGGTCATTGTCACTTCTGGGGCGGAGAGGCCGATTCGGTAGATGAGGCAATAAAAGTAATAAATCGTCAGGCAGCGGCAGCCGTAGACCTTATAAAGATAATGGTTACGGGAGGCTCTATGACACCAAAATCTAAGCCTATCGATAGCCAATTTGACCTAGACTTCTTAATCAGAATGGTTGAAGAGGCAAAAAAGCTTAATTATCCAGTTGCTGCTCACTGTCACGGTTCGGATGGAATATTAAAGGCAGCTAAAGCGGGCGTGAGTACGATCGAGCATTGTTCTTGGGTTGGCGAAAGCGGTTGGGGCAGAGGCTTTGATGTGGAAACTGCAACCTTGATTGCAAAAAAAGAGATTTGGGTATCTCCTACGGTGAATTCTGGTTGGGAAAGATATCTAGGATCAAATTATGTAGAAGTATTGCGTAACAACTTTAAAAAAATGAAAGAAGTTGGAGTCCGGTTTATCGCATCCACTGACGCGGGAATTCCAAATATCTTTCATACGGATTTGCCTCTTGCAATGCCAGTTTTTTCGAAAATCGCAGGCCTAACAAATACTGAAACTCTAAGAGCAGCTACTTCGGTTGCGGCGAGCGCAATCGGTTTGGCTGGAGTCACAGGAAGCATTGAAAGAGGACGCTCGGCGGATTTTGTAATTTACGATGAGAACCCCTTGGCTGACCTTAATGTCTTGAGGGCGCCCAAATTGGTTGTAGTAAAAGGCCAGGAAGTTTCCGTTGATTAAGGTTTCCTTGCATTACGTCTAGTTGAATTCTTTATTTCATAAGGTGAAGTATATGAAAAACCTGTTTGATCTTTCCGGAAAAGTAGCTGTGGTGACCGGATCATCGAAAGGAATAGGCAAGTCAATAGCGAGTCAAATGGCGCTTCATGGTTCGAATGTGATTGTTTCGAGCCGAAATCAAAAAAGTTGCGATTCAGTAGCTGGTGACATCAATCAATCTTTGCCTGAAGGAAGTGGTACCGCTTTTGGAATAGCTTGCCACATAGGGAAGAAGAGTGATCTGGAACACTTAGTCAAGAGTACAAAAAAAAAACTAGGTAAAATCGACATTCTTGTGTGTAATGCGGCGGTGAACCCCTTTTATGGTTCAATGTTAGAAATTTCGGACACGGCGTATGAAAAAGTCTTGGATTCGAATGTCAAATCAAACCATTGGCTTTGCCAATTGGTGATTCCCGATATGATAAAAAAGGGCGGTGGGGTAATTCTAATCGTCTCCAGTGTCGGAGGTCTTCGCGGAAGCACTACACTTGGCACTTATGGTGTCTCTAAAGCCGCTGACATAGCTATTGTTCGAAATATCTCAGCTGAGTTTGGCTCCTATAACATCAGAGCGAACGCGATAGCGCCCGGATTAATCAGAACTGATTTTGCAAAAGCTCTATGGGAAAATCCGGAAACACTAAAAAACTCTACAACTAATTCCCATTTAAAAAGAATTGGGGAGCCTGATGAAATAGGTGGTGCAGCAGTTTTTCTGGCCTCTGACGCAGGTAAGTTTGTCTCTGGTCAAACTATTATAATAGATGGGGGCAGTTAGTTGAGACGAGATACTGTCCATGATGGCACAGCCATGTTGTACAATTTCCACTGAATCGGTACTATTTAGGCCGTGATTAGGGGATTTACCTTTGGAACGACGAGCGTTTTTAAGTTTTTTTTCTGTAGGTACTGCAGCAGCATTATCCGGTAAGTTTTTTTACCGCGGAGATCCTGCGCACAACAGCCTGCATTTCGAAGATATGAACACCAGCTTGCTGGAAATTAGCAAATCTATCAAAGTGATGAAATC
>CAJYCI010000083.1 GCA_913428515.1 uncultured Gammaproteobacteria bacterium
CTGCATTTTTTCTCATATCTTACGGAGCGTTAAGAATCTTTTCCGAATTTTTTCGTGCTCCCGATACCCATATTGGATTTTTACACGTTGGGACAACGATGGGACAAGTACTCTCGCTTCCAATGATTCTGTTGGGACTTCTGCTCATGTGGATGAGTTATAGGCGAAAAAGACTATGATCATTAAGCCAAAAATACGGGGTTTTATTTGCACCACAACTCATCCGACTGGTTGTGAATTTGATGTTCAAAACCAGGTTAACTATGTCAGGAATAAAGTTAACCTGTCTGGTGGTCCCAAGAAAGTGTTGGTTATAGGCGCTTCGGGAGGGTACGGCTTAGCTTCAAGAATTAGCTCTAGCTTTGGGTATGGTGCTGCATCTGTAGGGGTGTTTTTAGAGCGACCCCCCCAGGCGTCTAAAACCGGCTCTCCTGGTTGGTACAGAACAGCAGCTTTTTCAAGGCTTGCAGAAAATGACGGAATTTACTGTGCTAACGTCAATGGAGACGCATTTTCAAAACCAATAAAGGACCAGGTTTGCGACCTTATCTCACGTGATTTAGGCCAGGTTGATCTCGTTGTGTACTCACTTGCAGCGCCCTCGCGCACTCTCCCCGATGGAGAAATTGCAAGGTCAGCCTTAAAACCAATTGGATCAGGTTATGATGGGTTGACAGTCGATCTCAATACTAAGCAGATTCGCAACATCTCGCTCGAATCGGCAAGCGACGAGGAGATTAGAGATACAGTAAAAGTGATGGGGGGAGAGGATTGGGAGTTATGGATAGAAGAGCTTATGAAGAGGGATTTGCTCGCCCAAGGTTTTATTACCACAAACTATACTTACATTGGAAGTGAAGTCACTTGGCCTATATATAACCAAGGGACTATTGGTAGGGCCAAGGAAGACTTACAGAGAGCCGCTCAAGCCATATCTCAGAAATCATCAGAAAAAAAAGGGAACGCTTATTTAGCAGTTATGAAAGGCTTGGTTACGCAGGCCGCGTCTGCGATACCCGGGATGTCAGTTTACTTATCTTTACTGTTTAAGATCATGAAAGACAAGAATTTGCACGAAGGTTGCGTAGAGCAAGCCTTCAGACTTTTTTCCGAGGAACTTTACAGCGGAGCTGAAATTAACTTAGATCAATCGGGGAGAATCAGGTTAGATAACTACGAACTTTCAAAAGAGGTACAAGATTATGTGTCAGAAAACTGGGCAAAATTTAATACTGACACTATGGATCGATTAGCAGACTTTGAAGGCTATCGAAAAGATTTCATGCAAATTTATGGATTTGATTTTGAAAATGTAGATTACGATAAGGACGTCTCTCCCGATTCAGAAATGACGATCTACCCTTAGTGCAAAGTTGTTTAAGACTCTAAGAATAAACGAAATCTGATATCTTCAGATAGAAAAGCGACAGCGAAGGCAAGGCAATGGAAAAATCATTATTTATTAGGGCTTGTAACGGCCTTCAAACCCCACAAACGCCTATCTGGCTCAATCGACAGGCTGGGCGTTATATGCCTGATTATCACCGTGTAAAAGGAAAGACTCCAAGTTTGGATTTTTTTAAAAATCCTGAATTATCCGCTGAGGTAACATGCGATGCTCAGCGGATATTAGGTGTGGATGCGGCAATCCTGTTTGCAGACCTTCTCCCAATTCTTGAGCCTATGGGTTTCAAGCTTGATTATTTCCCAGAAATTGGGCCGGTAATCGAGAATCCTATTCGTTCTGTGTCGGAGATTAGCTCAGTGGAGTCAAAAAAAAGTTCTGAGTCTATGCCATACATTCGAGAGGCGATTAAGCTAATAAAATTATCTCTCCCTAATGATATTCCTCTCATTGGTTTTGGAGGTGCGCCATTCACATTGACATCTTACGCTATTGAAGGCGGAAGCTCTAAGAGCTACATCTACGTTAAAAAGCTCATGAGTACGCACCCAAAAGAGTTCAGTGAGATTATGGGCAAAATGACAGATTCGATAATCGATTATCTAAACTATCAAATTCTATCCGGCGTTGATGCTATTCAAGTCTTTGATAGTTGGGTTGGATGCTTGGGAGTGAGCGACTACAAGAGACACGTATACCCTCACACAAAAAGGCTTTTTGAATCTTTAATCAGGAGAGTGCCGGTTATTCACTTTGGTACAGGCAATCCAGCGCTATTGCCGCTGATGGCCGCCTCGGGAGGAGATGTGATGGCTCTCGATTGGCGTGCTCCGCTGACTGAGTCATGGAATGATTTAGGTTGTAAATCGATTCAAGGTAATTTGGATCCGGTTGCTCTTTTTGGAAGTGAAAAATCGGTGATAAAAGCTGCTAAGGAAATTTTAGATGATGTCGCTGGCCGGCCCGGGCATATTTTCAATCTAGGTCATGGAATTCTACCTCAAACCCCTTTAGAAAACGTGAAGGCACTAGTAAGGGTGGTTCAAGATTACAGTCCTGAGGTCAAAAGCAGATATCAATGACGGAGCTATTGAGACAGGTCTTTTTTAAGAATTATAGATGAACGCTCCAGATCATAACTTTCTTTTTTTTCTGCGGGGAGCTCATCAAAGTCTATGGAGAAAAAGTCGCGTTCTTTAAACCAATGCGCGCTCTTTGTTGTTAAAACAAATAAACTCCTTAATCCACCGGCTATTGCTTTCTCTTCTAATAAATCTAAAAGCTTGTCTCCCTTTTCTGTGTTTCGGTAGTCAGGGTGAGTAACCATGCAAGCCACCTCTCCCACTTTTCCATAAATGTGCAGTGCAGCGCAGGCAACTAAAAAGCCATCTCTTTCTATGACAAAAAAGTTAGACAGCTCGATTTCTATTGATTCCTTAGTTCTAGAAACGAGGGCTCCCTCTCTCTCTGAAGGCTTTACCAAATCAAGTATGGCGTTCACGTCTTCTCGCGTAGCCGGTCTAACCTTCTCTGAACTTAATCCGGTTAGCTGCGTCCCCGAGCCGTGATGTGTAAAAAGTTCTTGAATAATAGCGCCGTCAATTTTATGACTTATAACGTGACACCGATGAACACCGTTATTACAAGCTTCCTTACAAAATTGATATAGATCTTCTTCAATTATTTTTTCTTCCTCTCTGCTTAAATCAATTTCCGAAATAATTTGTTTCTCCTGGTCCAGTAGTCCGGGCACTTCGCTTAAATATATAAGTTTGTCCGCAGAGACAGCGCAGGCTATTTTACAGGCTACCTCATCCGAGTTCAGGTAAAAAAGTTCGCCTCCCGGTGCGAAGCCGATAGGCGGTATGA
>CAJYCI010000084.1 GCA_913428515.1 uncultured Gammaproteobacteria bacterium
TGGTGGAGCTAGGCGGGATCGAACCGCCGACCTTTTGACTGCCAGTCAAACGCTCTCCCAGCTGAGCTATAGCCCCAAGTTTACGGGTAAATGGTAACCAAAGTGCCTGAGCTTATCAATTTATCTTTGGATAGGTTTCTAAATTTCTGGTGTTAAGATTAGATCATGGAATATACAAATTTTGGTAACACTGGTCTCCGAGTGAGCCGGGTTGGGTTGGGTTGCGGTGGCCATAGTCGCCTTGGACTTTCTAGCGGCAGCGAAAGTGTGGCGAGGGGGGTTGTTAAACACGCCCTAGATCTAGGAATAAACTTCTACGATACCGCTAGAATATATGGGACCGAGCATGTCGTGGGGGATGTTCTGTTCGGAGAAAGACAGCACTGCGTGTTTAGCACTAAGACCTTGGTGCTCGATAGGGAGGGCGATTTCATCGCTCCTGACAAAATTATAAGTTCTCTTGAGAAGAGTTTATCAAGGCTGCGAACCGACTATATAGATATCTTTAATCTGCACGGCGTGCGTCCAAAGGAGTTAGAGTTTTGTTTGCAAAATTATATTGAGCCACTCCTCAAAGAGGTTGATAAAGGGAAAATTAGATATCTCGGTGTAACAGAGCTTTTCGAAGAAGACACTAGTCATATCATGCTTGAGAAAGCTTTAGAACAAGAAGTATTTGATAGTGTTATGGTTGGTTTTAATATGCTGAATCCTTCGGCGAGAAAAAAAATTTTTCCTATATGCAGCGAGAGAAAAGTGGGCACTCAGGTAATGTTTGCTGTTAGGCGAGCGCTGTCAGATTATGACCGTATTAACAAAGTTATCGATAACCTCGCAGAACAAAACGAAATTGATAAAGATTCAATCGATCAAGGCAATCCGATGGGTTTCATTGCTGAAAATCGAGACATAGGTTCAATTGTAGAAGCAGCTTATCGATTCTGCTCTCGCGAGTTTGGAGTCGATTTAGTGCTGGTTGGAACTGGATCAAAAGATCACTTGTCCAAGAATGTTGATGCAGTTAATAGTGCTGCTTTGCCTACGGAAATCTGTGAGCGACTTGATGCTTTGTTCGGTGAGGTCAGCTCTGTTTCGGGAGATTAAGCTTGGAGCTTTTTGGTGTCTCCGGGAAAGTTAGAGGCTCTCGTCCCAATAATTTTCCGAATTCACTACTCGAAAAATCCTTATTTTCAAAAAGCCTCTCGAGTTCGCTTGGATCTATCGAGGGTATTCCGGGAATAAGCCTCGTAAAGCCAGCCAGAATTTTCATTGGCGGCGAGGGGAAAAAAATAACTTTAGTCTTTTTGCCTGCGGATGAGGCACAGGCTTCAATAAAAGTTTTGTAATTCAGTGATCTTCCCCCGGCAGCTACTATTGTCCTTCCTATAGTCTCGTCATCCTTTAGGCATGTTAATAGTCCTTGAAGAAGGTCTGATGCTGAAACGGGTTGGATTAAGGTATTTCCTCCCTTGGGAAAAGGTATGAAAGGAGATAGAGAGCAAAACTTCACTATTCGTTCGACGTTATTTGAACCTGAAGCACCGTAGGTAAGGGTAGGGTGAATCAACGTAGCGTTTATTTTGCTACGCCAAATTTTTTCAGCCATCGATCTTAGATCTCTCGCCTTTTGATCCTCAAACATGCTGAAAAGTCTGGTTGAGCCTATGGCAATTAGTCTTTTTATTTCTGGTCCAGAGCTTAGAAATTCGGAAAGTATGACCGGGTGTGAGCAATGAATAATAGTCTCATGGGAGTCTAAAGCTTTTTTTAGCTTCAAGGAATGACTAGCATCCATTTCAACATAGCGCGATCTCTCCGAACTAATAACATCCCTTTTGTCTCTAGATACTCCGGTTACCTCGATATTATTTTCTTTAAGTGATTCAAATAGAAGCCTACCAACTCCCCGGCTTGCCCCAATAATTCCTACGGCCATTTTTTTGCATCATTATTTTTTACGATGAAAGTTAGTGTATCTAGTTTGCTAGGCATTTGTTATTTTTATAAATCAAGATTTACTATTGATCTCAATGTTATGTTTTTTTGGAAGATATGCTCAAAGTGATTCGGTGTTATCTTCGCTGGAGAAAAATTTATGGACCAATTAAGTTTAAAAGATAAAGTAGTTTTGATAACCGGAGGTAGCCGGGGGCTCGGCAGGGCGATGGCGTTTGGATTTGCAAGAAACGGCGCTAATGTCGCAATAGTATCAAGAAAAATAGAGTCCTGTGTTAGTGCAGCTAAAGAAATCGAGGAAGCGTATCAAGTTAGGGCATTTCCATTCGCAGCGCATGCGGCAGAGTGGGACTCGATGGATAATATGGTAGAGGCAGTCTACAAAGAGTTTGGGCGCGTTGATGTTTTGATTAATAATGCTGGGATGTCTCCTCTTTATCCGTCTTTAGATAAAGTCTCTGAAGAACTTTTTGATAAGGTTATTGGCGTAAATTTGAAAGGCCCTTTTCGTCTGAGCGCTAACATTGGCTCGCGAATGATGGAAGGTAACGGGGGCAGCATTATTAATATCTCGAGCACCGCGTCTGTTACTGCGAGCCCAGGCTCTGAACCTTATGGTGCGGCAAAAGCGGGACTTAATGCAATCACGAGGTCGTTTGCTTATGCCTTGGGACCAAAAGTGAGGGTTAATTGCATTATGGCAGGCCCATTTTTAACTGATATAAGCAAGGCATGGGACTTAGATGAATTTACTAAGCACGCAGAGAAGACGATTCCTATGAAGAGAGGTGGTGAACCTGACGAAATCGTGGGGGCAGCGCTTTACCTTGGGAGCGATATGGCCGCTTATACGACTGGTTCTATTATTGCGGTCGACGGAGGGGCTCATTAAACAACGAAAACCCAAAAAAGCTTAAAGGCTGTTGCTCTCGTCTTTGAGTCTAATTCGGCTTTTTTTTGAGGGGTATTTTGCCGTTATTTTTGAGTAAAATTTGCGCAAAAAATTCATATCAGACATAAGATCCGTCGGAAAAAAAGTAGGGCCTAGGCCGGCCTCCTTCTTGTTGTAGTCTAAATATCCGCAAACAATAGGGATCTTTGCGGATTGAGCTATTCGATAGAATCCGGACTTCCAATAATCGGTTCTTTCCCTCGTGCCGGAGGGCGGAACGACGATTGCTACTCCAAGGTCTTTTTTTATTCTCTCGGTGATTGTCTTTACAAGATTTCCGGGTTCTGATCGATTTACAGGAATGCCGCCCAGCAATCGAAACAGCGGCGAGAGAGGAGTTTTGAACAAAGAATC
>CAJYCI010000085.1 GCA_913428515.1 uncultured Gammaproteobacteria bacterium
CTCCTTCGCTGTAACCCTCAACACCTAAAATTTCTACATCATTTTTTTTTGCGCTCACAACCAAGTTATCAGCAAGCGCACGAACCTGTCTGAAAGTGTTTCCAGTGACGATTAACATAATATCTGTAAAATCAGTTAGCTCGCTAACTTCCAAACACATAATATCTCTCCCCTTCACCTCTTTTAGAGCAGATAGGGAGAGTTCCAGCAGCTCTCTCGTTTTCATTTTATTACTTTAACCTACTCAATGCTTAGCTATATAGTCGGTGTCGAGCAATATATTCTGCGACATCTGAATTAACCATCGAACTTAAATCCTTTCTTCTTCTCGCTGCCAAACGAACAGCAGAGGAAGAGATCCTTAAACTTTTTAGAGACAAATAAAACAAACAGCCTCGATTAAAATCAGAGAGCTCAGTGATTTTTTCTTTAAACTGAAACCCGAAAGCTCGGCTACTTGAACCATCAAAAGTATATTGGCCGGGGCGGCTATATACAATCAAGTTAGAGTGCCTCGCAATTTGGTCAGATTGATGCCATCCACTGAAGCTTTGCCAAGCATCCAGCCCAACTATAAAATTCAGCGAGAAACTTGGACCATACATCTTCCTATAAGACATCAAAGTCTGAATGGAATACGAAACACCACCCTTTTTCACTTCTATGTCATCAACACAAAAGTTAGGCCGTCCCTGAAGTGCCAAATTCAGCATGTCGATGCGCTCTCTTGCCGACGCTAAAGGCAATCGCCTATGAGGCGGCTCTTTATTTGGAACAAAAACTATTTGTGCGTCTTTTTCTAAAACACCCAATATCGACTCGGCTAGAATCATATGGCCGCAGTGAACAGGGTCAAAAGTCCCGCCAAAAATAAAGGTATCAATCATTCACGGATATGCCCGTCGCCGAACACGACGTACTTTTGGGAAGTAAGCCCCTCTAGACCAACAGGGCCCCTTGCATGAAGCTTATCAGTAGATATTCCTATTTCGGCACCCAATCCATACTCAAATCCGTCCGCGAATCTTGTAGATGCATTTACAATTACAGAGCTTGAGTCAATTTCATTTACAAACCGTCTTGCGACACTATAATTTTCTGTAACAATAGCGTCGGTATGCTTCGAACCAAATCGATTAATGTGAGAAATAGCTTCATCGATATCTCTCACTAATTTTAAAGATAATACTGGCGAAAGATATTCCTCAGCCCAATCACTTTGTGATGCTTTTTTTATATTGTTTTGGAGTTGCACTATTTCTAAAGATCTTTCACACAATCTAAGCTCAACGCCTTTAGCAAGAAAGCTTTCTACTAATTTAGGAAGCGTTTTTTCTGCAAGGGCAGCATCTACCAAAAGAGTTTCCATAGCGTTGCAAACTCCAAACCTTTGAGTTTTAGCGTTAATCGCTATCCTGTTTGCTTTTTCTAGGTCTGCATCCAAATGAATATAAACATGACAGTTGCCGTCTAAATGCTTGATCATTGGGATTTTAGCTTCTTTACTTAGAAGCTCTATCAAGCTCTTCCCACCTCTTGGAACAAGAACGTCGATAAAGTCTTTCATGCTCACCAGTTCTTTGACATATTTTCTATCAGTACTTTCTAGAAATTGGACGCTGCTTTCATTTAAACCTGTTTTTTTTAATCCTTTTGAAATTGATTGCGCTAATGACTTGTTAGAATGAAATGCCTCAGATCCTCCTCTTAAGACCACTGAATTCCCAGATTTTAAGCAAAGAGCGGCAGCATCAACGGTTACATTTGGTCTGGACTCATAGATAATTCCGACCACTCCTATCGGAACTCTCATTTTTCCAATTTGCAACCCGTTCGGTCGATACGACACCTGTTCCATGTTTCCTATTGGATCTGGTATTGCCGCTATTTGATTAAGTCCGTGCAGAATCATGTCAATACTATCGTCGGTGAGTCTCAAACGATCAAGCGAAGCAGCATCTAACCCTCTTTTCTCGCCTGCATTTAAATCTTTATCGTTGGCCTTTATTATTTTGGATTTATTTTCGATGATACAACTAGAGATGGCTGACAATGCAAGGTTTTTTTTATTACTAGGAGTCCTTACTAGCTCATCCGCAGCAACCCTGGCTTTAGTTCCCACGGACAGCATATATTCGCTAAGTTTCATAAAACCTCTCTAACGTAAGTATCAGGATCATCGCGAAAGTATATAAGCAATCCGCCAAAGATTTTTGCATCTAGAAAGGTATATCATCATCGACCATACCAGAGGATGACAAAGAGGGCGGAGCCCCATCAGAAGAATTATTATTTGTCCCATAATCTGAATTTCCTCCCTTGCTGTCCAACATTTGCATTTCATTTGCCACTATCTCTGTTGTGAAATGTTTTTGACCTTCTTTTTCCCACTCCCTCGTTCTGAGCTCCCCTTCAACATAAACTTTAGAGCCCCGTTTTAAATACTCCCCAGCTATTTCACCTAAACGGTTAAAGAAAACTATTCGATGCCATTCCGTTTTCTCCTTCTGCTCTCCAGAATCACGATCTTTCCAGGATCTGGAAGTCGCGAGAGAGACGTTCGTGACCGCACCACCACTGGGCAAGTATCTTGTCTCTGGGTCTCTACCGAGATTTCCAACTAATATTACCTTATTGATACCTCTAGCCATGACCACCTCCTTTCATTTCACTTGTCCTCAATTCAAGCTAAATCCGAATCGTCGAATTGCTCTTGAT
This sequence comes from uncultured Gammaproteobacteria bacterium, assembly GCA_913428515.1. Classification (GTDB taxonomy): domain Bacteria; phylum Pseudomonadota; class Gammaproteobacteria; order Pseudomonadales; family Azotimanducaceae; genus UBA9659. The sequence goes on from CAJYCI010000085.1 coordinate 2,719, forward strand.
CGACTTTCAGATAAGCTGCTTTCTCCTCTTCAATCAAGACTGCATCTACAACTCCTCTTTTTGATAATAACTCTTTCAAAACCTCTTTTGCAGGCTTCTCTGAAAATCTAGTAAGATCGACAATCCTACTTCCCATATTTTTGCTTCCTGGGGTTCCGAGAATTAGTAAAAACCAGGCCGAGGCTACTAACATGTTGACCAACATAAGTAAGGAGATATCACTATGCATTAATACCCAACCACCGATAATACCCCCGACAAAAAAGCCAAAAAACTGGCTGGTCATGAAAAAACCCATGAACGTGCCACGCAAACCGGCTGGTGCAATTCTACCTACCTCTGAAGGCAGCATTGTCTCTAACAAGTTGAACGCTGCGAAAAAGAGACCGACTCCGAAAAGAACTGAGGAAAAAGACTGAGTTTGACTAAGCAAGAAACAAGAGCACATGCTCAAACCGACCATAATTAAAATGACCACTTTTGTATTGCTGATACGATCCGAAAA
>CAJYCI010000086.1 GCA_913428515.1 uncultured Gammaproteobacteria bacterium
TCGTTTGGAAAGTTACGAATTTGAACAGATTTGGAAGCCCTACAGCAACCTATCATTTTCAAGTTCAGTGGGTGCGCCTCATGACGCAGGAATTCCATGTTCCATGCATCGGAGTAAAACAAAATGTTTTTCAAAGCATTCGTTTCGATGTTAGCTATTTTTTTGGCTCCTTATGGTCCCGGCGTTAATGAGCGGTGTCGGAGTAGGCAACCATGGCGATCCATCGGCGCTGCCAGCCTCGAGCCCTTCGCTCAAATATTGAAGCTTGCCAGCCAGCATACTTTCATTCGCCACATACTGATTAAAATCAGTTAGGTTCATAAAAAAATACTGACCGCCGTCCTGATAAGAAAACTGAACTTTGAGCTTCTCTGAATTAAGTTCGGAAAGAAGAAAATCTCCCTTTACGTTTATCTCTTTTTTTTGACCAGTGACTAAATTGTCAAGGCGAATCTTATAGAGCGTAGAAGCGCCTCGCGCTGACGGACTTCTCGTATCGATTTTCTTTACTAGGCAACACTGACCATCGAAATCTACTAAATCGCCTCGCTTTAATTCATTTGCTCGCATAAATATTTTTTTTAGAACCCAAATTTCATTTTAAGCCATAGTTGTTAGATTTTCTAAAACATTAAAAGGGATCTTCCCTTGTTTTTTTGTTTGAGGATAAATCGAACAAAACACTCTATCATTAGGCTTGCACAGGAATAAATTTACTTGAAGAACTAAGGAAAAAGATGAAACCTGGAGATTCGACCGTTGAGTTAGTTAAAGAAGTTTCAGATCGAGGCGCTGATTATATAGTTTTGCTCATGCGTCATTCAGCTCGGGAGTATGCTCCTGGGAAACACGATCTGCTTAACCCACTGACTGATGAAGGGAGAGAGCTAGCAAAAAACATGGGCGAGAAACTCCCTAAACACCTCAAATTAAGAGGTTATGCAAGTCCGCCCGAAAGATGCATAGAAACCTCTGAATTAGTTTCAAATGGCCACAAAAGTATGGGGGGCGAGATCTCTAGAACACGAGCTTTGGAAGCGTTAGGTGTATTTTATGTCCTTGACCAGATGAAAATGTACATGGCTATGCAAGAATCTGGGGGAATGGTACCTCTTCTAGAAAAATGGTTTAGCGGAAGAATCGCAGAAGACATTATGATGTCGCCAGATGTAGCGTCACGGATTCTAGGGAGACTTATCAAAGAAAAGCTTATGGTTGGCGCAAAACGACCGCAATTAGACATTCTCGTCTCTCACGACTTCACTCTTTTCACAATTAAAAATCGCTTGCTCGGCCAAACAATTGACCAATACCCCGCCGTCGATTATCTCGACGGTATCGCTTTTTTTATTAAAGACCAGAAAATATTTGCACAAAGTCACCATGAACCAGCAAAAGAGATAAATCTGGATTTACCTTACCTCATGAGCTGATTTCTCAGATTCCGGTAGATTTGATACTTTGTAAAACCTTTCATTTGAAAAGACGCAAAAAAAGATGCTCTACGCTTAGGCAGCGATAGTAATCTATGAAAACTCTAGAGAGCGACCCTGCTAGATTAAGAAACCAATTTTATGTAACCTTTAGATTGCTTTACCGAATAAAGAAAATAAAAAACCTATCAGTGAGGGAGTAGTAAGACATGGGAGTTGGTATCGTCGCAACACTAAAGATCAAGCCAGAGAAAACAGAAGAATTCGAAAGCACGTTCAAAGAGCTCATGAGCATCGTAGCGGAGAAGGAACCTGGAAATAATTACTACGAACTCCATAGATCCAGGGAAGAAGAAGCCACTTATGTAGTTATGGAGCAGTACGTGGACCAAGCTGCCTTGGATGTCCATGGAAAATCTGATGAATTCAAAGCGACCAGCGCTAAGCTGGGGGGATGCTTAGCTGGTGCTCCAGAGATAAAAATATTTGATGCGGTTTAACGAAGGAAAAACTTGCTCTTTATTTGCTGATTGCTTTGTACAAAAAAGGCAGTGACTCATCCAGACGGTAATCAATCGAAGAGTGCGTATCAGGAAATTCCTCATATCGGTGAGATATTTCTAGCGAGTCGAGTTTCTTTTTTAACCTTCTAGCGCCATAAAGAAGATTATATTGATCTTTAGTACCGCAATCGAAAAAAAGTCCTGCCATCTGAGAGAGATTAGTTTGTCCAGAATCGGTCTCTAGCATCATGACGGGGTCCCACACCAGCCAGTTATCCCAACGCTCTTGAATTACTTCACATGTATCTAAACTGACCGGAAGTCTTATTCCGAAGGGAGCATCTTTATCCGGATCATAACTTGCCGCCATCGCTAGAATCATGAGGTTGTGAAAGTCGTTACCTAAGACCTTTTTATTCTTTCTTACCTTTTCTACAAAAGCTCGGATATTTCCATCGTAGACAGACAGATTACGCAAAAGGCCAGGAAAGTCGGCAAGATAGCATAGATCAAAAGCCATATCACCAGAGTGGCAAGCAATGCCAGACCATATGTCAGCGCGAGTCATTCCCTGAATTAGCGCCCCATAACCACCGGAAGATTTGCCAAAAACTGCTCGATTTTTCCTGTTTTTTTTCAATCGATAGTTAGCTTCTAAGTTCGGGATTAACTCGTCGCAGAGAAAGTCGGACCAATTGCCTAAAGCCGAGGAGTTAATATACTGGTTACCCCCGAGAGAGGTAAAGCAGTCTGGAAACGCGAAGATCCCTGGTCCCATTTTTCTCTCAAAAATCAGCCGCTCTATCCTTTGGGGAAGGGTTTCCTGAAAAGCTTTCCAACCAATTTGCCCCAAACCGCTCCCTGTAAAGCCCGCTAAACATAGGAATAATGGGTACTCATCACCACTTTTATCATAATTCTCGGGCAAATAGATCGCTACAGTTCTGCTAGATGGGTCGCCGACAAGGTTGTTTGATAGGGCCTCAGACTCTATCTGGATATTCTCTATTCGTCCTCTGATTGGTAAAAACGAATGATTTGGCACCACTGCTCCTTGTTTAGCCGAAAGCGTAACCTTATCTCAAGTGATCGATTAAGCAAA
>CAJYCI010000087.1 GCA_913428515.1 uncultured Gammaproteobacteria bacterium
TGCCGGCCTGTCACGCCGGAGGTCGCGGGTTCGAGTCCCGTCCGGTCCGCCATTTCTCTTTCTCAGCCTATAAAGCTGATCTTACGTTTCAACAGGAAAGCAAAGAATTACCTAATTTGGTTTCCTAAGCCACCATAAAAGCCCAAATACAAGAAAACTGCGGGGGAATTCAGCTTTTCAGAACACTTTGATATGTTGAGTATCTGGAGAAATTTAGAAACCAACAATGACAACTAGTTAGGTCGCGTCGCCATTTGTTTGGAATGAGAAATAAGTCTCCATTGAGCTAATAGACCAACGAATTTTAGAGGGTGATCTTTTAAGTTCTTTAACATCCGTTTAGAGATAGCATTTCTGAACTCTGAGTAGTCTTTTAAATGATGTTCTAAATATTCCAATGTTATGATGATAACTATTAGCTAATATTACTGTCTGTTGTAAGCGCGGAGTTTCATTTTGTTGGAAAGGTTAAGGCAATTTAATGCGGGAAGTAAAGCAAAATAATCGGGGTGACTTCAGTCTGGATGATTTTTAACTGCTAATTCAGACATTTAATAACCTTGCTAAGAAATACGGACGAGGAAATGTTGTGGGGATGCAACGGGCATATAAAAATAAGAGAACATCAGCAAATACTAATATAGCAAAGCTGTAAAAATTTGCGATCTTCACATGTACTTGAACATGGTTTAGATAATGCGAGCGCGAAAAAATTTCCCCTTTATTTTCCCATTATTTAGGACTTCGAGCGCTTTTTTTAGAGAGTGTCGTTTGATAGCTACGAACGTAGACGTTTCAGAAATATTTATTTTTCCAACTTCGCGTGCTTCAATCCCGTCTTCTCGCGTCAACGCGCCTAAAATATCGCCTGGTCTGATTTTTTGTTTTTTCCCTCCTTCTATTTGCAGTGTCGTCATATCGGGCTGTGCCGGTTTGAAGTCTTTTTCAACGGAGTCAATGAACGTTCGTTTGATAGATTTGCTTAAGGTTTTTTCTAGAATTTCGATTTTGTATTCTTCGCTTTCATGAAAAAGCGAGCAGGCAAGGCCCGTATTCCCAGCTCTCCCGGTGCGCCCTATCCTATGAGTGTGGACTTCAGGGTCTCGGGATAAGTGGTAGTTCACTACTAAGTCGAGAGACTCAATGTCTAAGCCTCTAGCAGCTACATCAGTGGCAACCAGAACAGAAAGGCTCTTGTTAGCAAATTTCACTAGGATCTTATTCCGGTCTTTTTGTTCCATGTCTCCATGCAGGGCTATGGAACTGAATCCAAGATTTCTTAGTGCCAGAGCTACGTCTTCGGTCAATTTCTTGGTGTTGCAGAAAACAAGAGCACTGTCAGGGTTGAATTTCTGAAACAAGCCCACGAGGCCATCGGTTCGTTTTGACTTGTCATGAATCTGACAAAGTAACTGTCGAATAGTGTTTTCGTTGTGTTGATCGTCGGCTTCAACTAGATGAGGGCGAATCATGACTTTTGATGCGAGCTCCTCAATATTTAAAGGGTAGGTTGCACTGAATAAAAGGTTTTGCCTTTTTTTTGGCAGGTATCGAATAATCTCAGCGATTGATTCTCCGAAGCCCATATCCAACATTCTGTCAGCTTCATCTAGTACGAGGGTGTCTAAATGTTCGAGTAAGAGAGTTTTTTTTCTAAGGTGTTCCTCGATTCTGCCGGGTGTCCCAACAACAATATGAGCTCCGTGCTCGAGGGAACCTTTTTGAGGTCCGAATGCTGAACCACCGCATAAAGTCGTGACTTTGATATTATGAATTTTCCGTCCAAGCGTTCTTATTTCCTTTGCAACTTGATCAGCAAGTTCGCGCGTCGGGCATAAAGTAAGCGATTGAATCCTGAATTTTTTAACATCTAGTTTGTTAAGAAGACCTAGGCCAAAAGCGGCGGTTTTTCCTGAACCCGTCTTTGCTTTAGCAATAACATCATTGCCCGCCATTATTTTTGGCAAGGACAGTTTCTGAATCGGGGTCATTTTGATAAAGCCCAGTTTTTTTAGATTCGACTGTAAGTTTGCGTGGAGTTCCAGGCTTTCGAATCCTTCGTTCAAAGCAATCGTTTTGGCTTCATCAGATTTCTCTGAAATATCTTTGCTGGAGGTAAAATTTTTCAATTGATGTCCTCGAAAGCGAAGGTTGCTAGCTTATGGATATAATTATTGTTGTAAAGAGCGTAAAAGCGGTCGCCAGATAAAAAAGTGTCAGGCTAAGGCAGGTAGTCTAGAGGGGAAAGTTTATCAGCTAAACACATGGTCAGCCCTAAGGAATAAGCTTTGATTAATTAAAACATGGAGCAAACTCCCACAAAATAGCTTTAGTGGCAAAAGATCGAATAGAATCTAAAAAGAAATTTGTGTTGACCCTCCTTTTTAGGCCAAGGTTCTAAAAACTCTTTCATTTTTTTTGAGCAGAAAAAAATGGGAAATCTAAATTGGATCTTTGATTGAGCATTAAACTGGCGCTATGCTTCATCCTTATTAAAATATAAGCGATAGGGAGCAAGTTTGAGACTAATTAGTGATGATATCCTCATAGATTCGGGAGCCCAGAGCCCCTTTTTTGATCAAGTTTATCCTAGTCTTGAAGGCTTCCAGTTTTCCAATCCTTCCGCATGGACAAAGGGACATCCTTTTGAACTGTATAAAGAAATGCAAGAAAATGCCCCGGTTATGTGGTCTTCTCCCCAAAAAAACCGAGGAAAAGTATCGGGTTTTTGGTGCGTCACAAAATATGAAGACATTAAAAAAGTAGAGCTATCACATCGAATCTTCTCCTCCCAGAGAGGAGGCATCAATATGTCGGTGCCCCAGCGAAAATATTGGCGTCCTAGAAACTTAGTTATGGCTGCTTTGAACTCGTTAATTAATGCGGATGAGCCGTTGCACCGGGAAATGCGAATGCAACAGAGTGAGTTTTTCTTTCCAGCGTATGTTGCCAAAATCAAAGAAAAAGTGGGTTTGAAGA
>CAJYCI010000088.1 GCA_913428515.1 uncultured Gammaproteobacteria bacterium
TAGGCAATCAAAGCATAAGCGACAGAGTGAGGTTTATTGAATCCGTATCCAGCAAATTTTTCCATCAGCCCAAAAATATAGTTTGCTTGCTTCTCGTCAACTCCATTCCTTTGAGCTCCGACGACAAAATTCTCTCTCTGTTGGGCCATTTCCTCAGGTTTTTTCTTTCCCATTGCTCTCCGCAAAAGATCAGCATCGGCTAAACTATAGCCGGCCAATACCTGCGCAATTTGCATTACCTGCTCTTGATACAACATGACGCCATATGTATCTTCTAAAACGTGCTTCAAACTAGGATGCAAAAAATCAACCTTTTCTTTTCCATGTTTACGATTGATAAAGTCCTCAGCGAGTTGCATAGGTCCAGGCCTAAAAAGCGCAACGAGAGCAACGATATCGGTAAAACAATTTGGCTTCACTTTTCTCATCAAGTCTTTCATGCCCCGTGATTCCAATTGAAAAACGGCGGTAGTTTTTGAGCGCTGAAGATTTTTGTATACCTCCTCAGATTCAAGGTCAAGATCGCTCAAGCTTATCGGAGGCTGGTCTTTTTTTGCGAGATCCTTGTTAACATTTCTTACGGTATTGTCAATTATAGTTAACGTTCGCAAACCAAGAAAATCAAATTTCACAAGACCGGCTTTTTCAACATCAACCATATCAAATTGAGTCATCAAACCTGCCCCGGGTTCATCACAATAGGTGGGAGTAAAATTCGTCAGGTCGGTTGGGGCAATCACCACGCCGCCCGCGTGACGACCTACATTACGGGTTAAACCCTCAAGCTTTAGCGCCATCTCCATAATTTCCTGCGCATCCTCATCTGCTGCGATAAAATCGTCTAAGAGTGGTTCCTGTTTTACTGCATTAGTCAGCGTCATCCCAGGTTCAAACGGGATCATTTTTGAAAGTTTATCAGCCAACGCATATGGCTTTCCTTGAACCCTAGCAACATCCCTTACTACCGCCTTTGCAGCCATGGTGCCAAAAGTAATAATTTGCGAGACGGAGTTTTTCCCATAGCGTTCCACAACGTGCTGAATAACACGATCTCGACCCTCTATACAAAAATCTATATCAAAATCAGGCAAGGAAACTCGCTCGGGGTTTAAAAATCGTTCGAATAAAAGATCGTAATGGAGAGGGTCAATATCCGTTATTTCCAATGCATAAGCGACCAAAGAGCCAGCACCCGAACCACGCCCAGGCCCTACAGGGATTTTGTTCGCTTTGGCCCAGATTATAAACTCCATAACAATTAGAAAATAATCTGCAAAACCCATTTTGTTAATGACGGATAATTCGAACGCCAGTCGTTTTTCGTAGTCACTATCCAGATAATTCCTAGAAATTTTCTTGGCCGCAATTTTTTTAAGTCTCGCTTCTAATCCAGTTTTTGCTGTTTCTTCTAAAAAAGTTTCTGATGTATCTCCAGAAGGAACACCATAATCTGGAAAGTAATACTTCCCCAACTCGATATTGACGCTACACCGTTTTCCAATTTCCAGACAATTTTCTATGGCCTCGGGCAAATCAGAAAACAGACTGTGCATTTCGTCTGGCGATTTAAGATATTGCTCTTCGCTATATAGTCTTTGTCTTCTGGAATCATCAAGTACACGTCCCTGGTGAATGCAAACTCTTGCTTCATGGGCTTCAAACTCTTCTCGTGCAAGAAAACGGACATCGTTCGTAGCTACGATCGGAATTTTCTCTTGGGCCGCTAATTCTATAGCTGAAGCGTTGTACTCTTTCTCATACTCTCGCCCCGTCCTTTGGATTTCAATATAGAAAGCATTTGGAAAGATTGAGGACCAAAAATCGAGACGCTCTTTTGCGCCGGCCCAGTTACCCCCCAAAAGAGCCTTGCCAACATCCCCATCCTTTCCGCCCGACAAAGCGATAAGACCCTCCGATTTTTTTTTAAGGTCTTGACGTGAAATGGATGGGGAGACGTTACCAGAATTCTTTGAGTATGTGCTGGAGATCAACTGACAAAGATTGAGATAACCTTTATCGTTTTTCGCTATCAGGACTAGCGGTGTCACCGCGATGTCCTCAGTGTCGGCTATCCAAACGTCACTGGCTACAATAGGTTTGAGGCCACCGGCCTCTGCCTGGTTGTAAAATTTTATTAGCCCAAAAAGGTTGTTCAAATCCGTGACTGCGACAGCGGGCATTTCGTATTCTGCACATTGAGCGACCAACTTCGGAATCCGAACAATACCATCGCTTAACGAATACTCTGTGTGAAGTCGCAAGTGAATAAATTGAGGTTTCATATTTCCAAAATTTTAGAATCTTTTCGACTCAAGTTTCAGAGCTTTTGAACAAAGTTCTGCAATTTAGATTTAACCGAGGTTAAAATTTATTAAAAAATCTGGCTTTTAATGGCTTCGCAAAACCACACCAGCTCTGGCGCCGGTGTGGCTGTCATGTTCCAGAATAACTTCCCCATTAACTAAAGTTGCAGCATAGCCGCGAGCTCGTTGAATAAATCGAGACGTTCCGCCAGGAAAATCCGCCACCATTTCAGGCATGCGTTCGGAGAGGCCATCTAAATCGATAACGTTAATGTCAGCACGAAAGCCTTCTCTAACTAGTCCCCTGTCTTTTAGACCCAAAATCCGCGCAGGAGCGGACGTCAAACGTCGAATCGCTTCTTCCAAGGTGAACAACCCAGTTTCTCTGTGCCAGTGAGTCAAAACAAAGGTTGCCCAACCAGAGTCCATCACTTGTCCGACATGGGCACCAGCATCTCCTAAACTCGGCAAACAGAAGTCGCTCGAAAT
>CAJYCI010000089.1 GCA_913428515.1 uncultured Gammaproteobacteria bacterium
AACTCAAAAAGTAAAATCTCACCTACATAGAGCAGCTCTACTCTAGCCGCTGCAGAAATTATTAGCTTTACATTGTTGTCATAGAATTCGTCCACCAGACTTATGAATCTTCTTGCTTGATCCTCTTTATCGGAGCCAAGAGATGGGACATTACTTACTATTATCGTTTGGTATATTGTTCCCAATTTGACGTAATCGCTCGAGCTTCTTGGTCCTCCACACAACTCAGAAAAATCAAACCAGGCAATGTCTAAGCTACTTTTATTCGCCACAATTTCACGCCCCTCAATTACTAATCGAGGTCGTTCCATTTTTTTTCCGTTACAGATACTTTGAAAGATTCGTTCTAATGCTTTCTCGCTGCCCTCTCCCAAAGGGTAATGATAAATACCTGCGCTTTTGAGGGCTCTGAACCGATAATCCGCACCAGCAGCTATTTCATGAACACGAGTATTTTTCTCTATCAATTTTATGGCAGGGAGAAACTTGGCGCGCTGTAAACCGTTCTCGTAAAGCCGATGCGGCGGGACATTAGAGGTGGCTACAAAGGTAATCCCTATGTTAAACATCTCGTTCAGTAGCCCATCAAGCAACATAGCGTCTCCAATATCCGAAACGTAAAATTCATCGAAACAAAGCACGGAGGCCTCTTTGTGGAACTTTTCAGCCACCAACTTCAAAGGATTGGGTCTTCCCTGAAATTCCGAAAGAGCCGAATGAACTGCCATCATGAATCTATGGAAATGCAAACGGGTTTTTCTTTTTAAAGGCAAGCAGTCGAAGAATAAATCCATTAAAAAAGTTTTGCCTCTCCCGACACCGCCCCACAAGTAAAGGCCTTTTGGCACCTTTTTATCTCTTTTTTTTTTCAAAATCTTAGCCAATAGGCTTGTTTCGTTCCGATCACTACGCAGAAGAGATTCAAAAAGAGATTGCAAAAGGACAACCACTTCCAACTGCTCAGCATCAGAACTAATTACGCCGTCTTGAATATTTCTTTGATAAATTTCCAACGGCTCTATCAAAACTATTACTCCTGCGATCTAAGAGTTGCTGACTTGGAATGCGAGAAAAGTCCTTCTTCTAAAGCAATAATAGACGCAGTTTTATTCAAGGTCTTAGAACCCTCTTTAGAACACTCAATAACTGATGTGCGAGTCTGAAAATCGTAGACTCCTAAAGGAGAAGAAAACCTTGCAGTTCTGTTTGTAGGCAAAACATGACTAGGTCCAGCAACATAATCTCCCACGGCCTCGGTTGTCCTAGCGCCAACGAATACAGCACCAGCGTTTTTGACGTTTTTAGCGAACGTCTGAGGATCTTTGATCGACAGCTGAAGATGCTCGGGTGACAGAACGTTCACCACTTTTAGGGCCTCCTTCAAATCTTTTACTTTAATTAATGCTCCGCGGTCTTTTAAAGCATCTTCAATTATCACCCTTCTCCGTTCCTCTTTTATTTTTTCTTCGATAGTTTGTCGGACTTTATCGAGAACGTCCTGGCTGGCGGAAATGACAATCGCCTGCGCGAGCTCGTCGTGCTCAGCTTGGGCAAACATATCTTGAACTACCCATAGCGGATCGACGGTTTCATCCGCGACGATAACCACCTCAGAAGGACCTGCTATCATGTCAATCCCCACCCTACCAAAAAGCTTTTCCTTAGCTTTTGCTACGTACAGATTTCCGGGTCCTACTATCTTGTCAACTTTTGGCACTAAGTTAGTCCCAAAGGCCAGAGCTGCAATGGCTTGAGCGCCTCCGATTGAAAAAACTCTATCGATTCCGCACAAATGGGCTGCAGCAAGAACCGTTTTGTTGCAAACACCTTTTGGGGCGGGGACGCACACAATTATTTCTCTAACCCCAGCTACTCGGGCTGGGATTGCAGTCATAATAACCGTTGACGGGTATGCTGCCTTGCCGCCGGGCACATAAATCCCTACGCGATCCATTCCTCGAACAACTTGACCTAGAACATTCCCTTGATCGTCTTCATAAGACCAATTGAGACCAGAACCACACGCCTCAAGCTGTTTTTCATGATAAAACCAAACTCGATCGTGCGCGATCTGAAGGGCCTTCTTCATTTTTGTATCCAAACTAAGGAAGGCCGCTTCAAGCGCTTTTTTCTCGACTACGAGAGACTCTACGGACTCTTCCACTCGCTGATCATAGCGGTTGGTATGTTCCAGGAGCTTTTTATCCCCTGCTTTTTCTATTTCGGCAATTATTTTACTTACCGATGCTGAGATATTTTCAGTATTTTCTCCAGAGAGGACTCCTAAGGACAGAATTTCTTTGTAGAAATTTTTTTTTTTCGAATCTAAAGAGTTGATCATAATGAAGATCCAATTTCATTTATGAGATTTTTGACATCGCGAAACTTCATTTTATACGATGACTCATTGACAATAAGTTTAGTGCTGATCTTAATTATTTCCTCAATGGGAACTAAACCATTAGCC